>PWGE01000160.1 GCA_003554345.1 Candidatus Sumerlaeota bacterium
CCGTTGTGAGATGCCCTATATCAGTAACCGCTGGTTGGGGGGTACTTTGACTAATTTTAAGACCATTCGGCGAAGTATTGACAAGTACAAAGAACTGGAAGAGATCCTGAATGATGAAGAACAGGCTTCGAAGTATGCTAAGATAGAACAGGTTATGATGAGTAAAGAATTGGAAAAGCTGGAGAAAGACCTGGCAGGAATTCGTGATCTTGATGAGTTGCCTGATGTTGTGTATATTGTTGACCCGGTTTTTGAAGATATCGCTTTAAAAGAAGCAAGAAAGCTTGGGATACCGGTGGTTGCTTTGCTGGATACGAACTGTGACCCTGACTTGATAGATGTTCCGATTCCTGCAAATGATGATGCTATTCGAGCAGTTAAATTGCTGACCAACGCTATAGCCGATGCCATCATAGAAGGGAAATCCCGTCGCGAAGAATTCCTTGAAGAGGAAGAGGCAAAAGCAGAAGAAGAGGCAGCAGCAGAAGAAGCTGAAGAGGAACAGGAATCAGATATTGTAGGTGAAGTGGTGGGAGAAAGTGTTACAGAGGAGAAAGATATAACAACAGATTCTGATGATGAGGTGTCAGCTGACATTGAAACCTCCACGTCTGCTGATGAAGAAAAAGAAGAGGATTCTTCAAAGGCTGATGCAAATGCATCTGAAAAAGAGGTAATCTCTGAGAAAAAAGAGGAAAATTAATAATATAATACGAGAGGAGTCTGGCATATGGCAGAAATAAATGCAAAATTAGTCAAAGAATTACGTGAGAAATCTGGTGTCGGAATGATGGATTGCAAAAAGGCACTGGTAGAATGTGAAGGGGATATTCAAAAAGCGATGAAATATCTTCGCGAGAAAGGTATTGCCAAGGCTGAAAAAAAGACCTCTCGCAAAGCTACTGAAGGTATTATAGAATCTTATATCCACATGAATGGTAAGATTGGTGTTTTACTTGAAGTGAACTGTGAAACTGACTTCGTAGCTCGCAATGAAAACTTTAAGGAACTTGCCTATAATATTGCCATGCATATCGCCGCTTCTAATCCGAAGTACGTTTCCAGTGAGGAAATCCCCGGGGAAGAACTGGATAAAGAAAAGGAGATTTTGAGAAATCAATATCTTAATGAAGGTAAACCTGAAAAAATTGTTGATAAAATAGTGGAAGGCCGAATTAAAAAGCATTGTTCTGAAATTTGCTTGCTGGAGCAGGAATATGTGAAAGATTCTGAAAAAACAGTGCAGGATATTATTACTGAAGCTATTGCTCAGATAGGAGAAAATATTCAGGTATCACGTTTTGCCCGCTTTGAGATTGGAGAAAAATAAGCCCCCATGAGCCATTCTTATCGTCGGCTTCTTATTAAATTTAGCGGCGAGGTCTTAAAGGGGAATCAATCCTTTGGAATTGATGCCTCCATGCTGGACCATTTCTGTAAGGCGATAAAGAGTATCCATAAGAAAGGCTATGAGCTCTCCCTGGTCATCGGAGGTGGAAATATCTTTCGTGGTATACAGGGTGCTGCTCGCGGTTTTGACAGGGTCAGTGGTGATTACCTGGGAATGCTGGCAACAGTGATGAATGGCATATTTCTACGGGAATATCTCCATTCTCATGAGATTCCTGCACGTGTCCTCAGTGGTTTAAGTGTGCCCGGAGTGGTGGAGGATTTTTACCCTGGTTCTGCAAGGCAATATCTCTCCGAAAAACAGGTTCTTATTTTTGCAGGAGGAACCGGTAATCCTTATTTTACCACCGATACAGCAGCGGCCTTACGTGCCGCTGAAATTCAGGCAGATATTTTTGTAAAGGCTACCAAGGTGGATGGGGTATATGATTCAGATCCTGTTGAAAACCCCGGTGCCCGGCTTATTCCTGAATTGTCTTTTTCCCGTTATCTCCAGATGAACCTGAAAGTCCTGGATGGAACAGCTGTGTCTCTTTCTCGTGATAACAATATACCGATAGCTGTTTTGCGCTTTGACAGTGAAAAAAATAGCAATATAATGGAATTTTTAAAAGGACGAAAAGTCGGAACATTGATAGGAGGGTGAATACCATGAAAACGTTATTTCAGGAAATAGAAAAAAAGATGAAGGCTTCAGCTGAGGCTGCCAGCCGGGAACTGAACAAGATTCATGCCGGGCGGGCTAATCCTTCGGTTCTGGATCCAGTCAAGGTTGAGGCGTATGGTACTGTAAATAACTTGAATCAGGTGGCGAGTATAAATATCCCCGATGCCAAGCATATTATTATTCAGCCCTGGGATAAAAGTCTGCTGGGTGCTATAGAAAAGGCAATATTTAAGGCAAATCTGGGATTTACCCCTAATAATGATGGCAATGTTATTCGTATCCAGCTTCCTCCATTGACCGGAGAAAGACGCCAGGAGTTGGTTAAACAGGCTAAACAACTGGCAGAAGATAGCCGGATTTCTATCCGTAATATACGTAAAGAATATAAGTCGGAAATTGAAAAAAGTGAAAAAAAGTCTGAGATATCTGAAGATGAAAAAATTCAGCAATTGAAGAAACTCCAGGAACTCACGGATAAATATATCAAAAACATAGATGAACTGTTGAAAGATAAAGAAGAAGAACTTCTTAATATGTAATGAAGACTGTTGATGACCAGCTCTATTCCCCTTTATATCAGTCAAATAAGAAACTATCTTCATAGAAATCCTCATAAAAGTCTGCCCCGCCACGTGTCAATTATTATGGATGGTAATGGGCGCTGGGCTAAAAGAATTGGAAAAGAACGTCTGTATGGTCATCGTGAGGGTATGAATTCGATTCGGTCCGTGGTATCGGCTGCTGCAAAGTTAAAAATTCCCTATCTTACTCTCTTTGCCTTTTCGACCGAAAACTGGCAACGTCCCAGAGGAGAGGTGACTGCCCTTTTTAACCTGTTGAAATATTTCTGCCGTAAAGAGCTCACCAATTTTATAAAAAAAAATATTCGGGTTATTTTTATCGGGCGCACGGATGAACTGCCTCAAATGGTGCGCTACTATCTCCGGCGTACTCTTCAGGCGACACGCCATTGCAATGGTATTACCCTCGTTATTGCCATAAACTATGGGGGGCAGCAGGAAATAGTTGATGCTGTGAAAAAATTATTAAAAGACAAGGCTATAGTCGAAAATCCCGACCTGTTAGAGGAAAAACTTCTTTCCCGTTATTTTTATGCTCCGGAATTGCCTCCCGTGGACTTGATGATACGGACCAGCGGGGAATACAGGCTTTCTAATTTTTTGACATATCAGAGTGTCTATGCAGAGCTTCATTTCACACCTCTTTTATGGCCGGAATTTAAGGAAAAAGAATTCTTGCTGGCAGTGCAGGAATACCTGACCCGCTCCCGTCGTTTCGGGGCATTGAACGATTATGTGGATAGGTGAAGATATTGAATAAGCATACGAAAAGGCTCTTTGGTGCAATTATAGCCCTGGCGGCTTTTCTTATCGCTCTTTTTCATCATGCTCTTTTTTTTCCATTTATACTTTTAATATCGTATTTTCTTTATAAAGAATATTTCACAATGTTTCGTGATTATCTTTCTTCTTACCTGGTCGGAATAATGGGTTTCTGGATAAATAGTATTATACTGCTTGTGATGTATCTTACTCTGCTTTTCAGGGAAGAGGGATTTCTGGAAGGAGCTGGAGTTATTCCTATAACTCTTCTGTTGTTTATTCCGGCACTTTTATATATGGGAATTATTCTCCAGGCATTTTTGCATGTCCTGAAGTTTGAAAAAAACACTTTTTACGGGTCGTTTATCCTTAGCATTTCGGCCTTACTCTACCTGACTGTTCCCCTCTTATGTGCCCTCTTTCTTTTTATGCGATATAACAGGTTGATTTTTCTGATCCCTTTCTTTGTGGTATGGCTCAATGATTCTTTTGCTTATTACCTGGGCTCTTTTTTTGGTAAACGTAAAATTGCACCTTATCTCAGTCCCAATAAAACCTATATGGGAACCTTTGGAAGTGTTATTATAACAACAATGATTTTTCTGGTAGTTACCAGTGTCTGGCAGGATTTCCCTATGTCCCCTCTTCATATTTTGATAGGGATTCCTTTGCTTTGTCTGGTTGCTCATCTTGGGGACTTTACAGAATCTGGAATAAAACGTTCCCTGGGTGTCAAAGATTCCGGAAGGTTGATTCCTGGACATGGAGGAATTCTTGATCGCCTGGATAGTTTATTATTTGTTATTACCTGTTTTATATTTCTTGCGCCAATGCTATAGTTGACAGGAGGTTTGATTGTGAATAAAGAACCCCGAAAAGTGGCTGTCCTTGGTTCTACAGGTTCTATAGGGGTTTCCACTTTAAAGGTGTTGCGAGATTATCCTGATGATTTTCAAGCGGTGGCCCTTGCTGCCTATGGTAATATTGAAGCATTAAAAGAACAGACTGAGGAATTTTCTCCATCCGGGATTTACCTGGCTGATGAGGAGAAGTATTATTTTTTTCGTAATGAATATCAACATGAGAGATGCCAGCTTTTTAGCGGTTCTGAGGGAATGGAAGAAATGCTGGCATCCTGTCGTCCTGATATTGTGGTAGTGGCAACAGTAGGGTTCACAGGGGTTAAACCGGTTTTATGGTCGATAAAAAACCGGATACCGGTTGCCCTGGCAAACAAAGAAGTACTGGTGGTGGCCGGTGACCTTGTTCGCAGGTTACAGGAACAATATCAAACACCTCTTTATCCTGTTGATAGCGAACATAGTGCCATATTTCAGTGTTTGCAGGGAGAAAGGGAGCATCTGCGAAAGATTTTATTGACAGCTTCCGGCGGGCCCTTCCATAAAAAACCACGTGAAAACATGGAAAATGCCGGTGTACAGGAAGTGTTGAACCATCCTACGTGGGACATGGGGAAAAAGATTACTGTTGATTCTGCCACTATGATAAACAAGGGTTTTGAGGTTATTGAAGCCCATTATCTTTTTGACCTGCCACCTTCCCGGATTCAGGTGGTTGTTCATCCACAGAGTGTGGTACATTCTATGGTGGAGCTGGTAGATAATACTGTTCTGGCGCATCTTTCTCCAACCGATATGTATTATCCGGTCCTCTATGCTCTTGCCTATCCCCGTCGGCTGGAAGTGCCTCATAAAGAACCGCTTGACTTCTTTCAGTTGCCTCAATTGACTTTCTCAAAACCTGACCCGAAGTCTTTTCCCTGCCTGCAGTTTGCCTATGATTGTCTTGAAAAGAAACGCGGTTACCCGGTGGCTTTCAATGCAGCAAATGAGGTGGCGGTTGCCTCTTTCCTGGAAGAAAAAATCACTTTTCTACAGATAGCAGAGCTTATTGAACAAATACTCGAAGCATTTTCCCCTGTAGATGTGTCAGAATTTGATATAATCTGTAAAATTGATGAAGAAGTACGTAAAAAGACCTCTTCCTTGATAAAGGCATTATGACTTTTATATATATCCTTGTCACCCTTTTTGTACTTGGTCTGTGTATATTGTTCCATGAATTGGGGCACTTCATTTCAGCCCTTTCCGTGGGAGCAATAGTTAAAGAGTTTTCTATTGGTTTCGGTCCACCAGTAAAAACATGGCATTACAAAGGCATTAAGTTCTCTCTGCGATCATTATTTTTAGGTGGCTATGTAAAAATTCTGGGTGATGATCCAAATGATCCAGAAAAAGATAATCCTCGTTCTTTCAAAAATCTGGGATTTTGGCGACGATTCTTAATCCTTATATCGGGAGTGTTTTCTAACCTTTTCTTTGCCTTTTTAATCCTTTTATTCATTAACTGGATAGGGTATCAGGCGCCTGTAAGTCCGATTGAGGTAAGGGGTATAGAAAGTGAATCACCGGCTGCTCAAGCCGGTATAGAAAAATATGACATTATCTATGAGATTAATGGGCAAGAAATACGCCAGAGTGAGGATTTGTTAAGGTACCTTCAGGAAAGAGAGGAAGAGGTAGTAAATTTAGCTATCCTGCGGAATGAGCGCTCCATCAATCTGGAAGCCGTACCGGCCTATGATGAAGAAAGAGGACAGTATTTGCTGGGGGTTCATATAAGACCTTATTTGTCGGCGGTAGTTCAGAATGTCCAGGTAAACACCCCTGCCCGGCAGGCAGGTATTGAGAAGGGTGATGTTCTTTATAAAGTGGAGGGTAACCGCGTATATTCCTATAATCATTTCGAAGAATTGATTCTCGAAGAAGGTGGAGATGAAGCCAGGATTACCGTATTACGTGATGGAGAGGAAATTGATAAAACCCTGAGAGTGGAAACTATCACTATTCGGGGGCAAAAAATGGCTAATATTGGTGTTGAACCGCAATTTTTCGATGAAGAAAAAGTCCGGCACTCTTTTCTGGAATCAGCCTGGGGAAGTGTCCTCATGATAGGTACTCTTATTGAATATAATGTGGTTGCTGTAGCGGCACTTATACGCGGCAGTTTGCCTGTCAGAGAGTCTCTGGGAGGTCCTGTGCAAATTGTTCAGTTGGGTGCGCACCAGGCACAAATGGGTCCGATAGTTTTCTGGCGCTTTATGGCTCTTCTCAATGTGGTACTCTTCTTGTTCAATCTCTTGCCTATTCCTGTGCTGGATGGGGGGCATATCCTTTTTCTGGTTGTGGAAAAGGTCATCAGGCGACCAATTCCTCATGCAGTCCAGGCCTTTGTGACCCAGATATTTTTTGTTTTACTGCTGGCTCTCTTTCTTTTTGTAACCTTTAATGATATTTTGCGACTCTTCTCCTAGCAGTCTGTCCTGTTTGTTTCACTTCATTTTATGGTAAAATATCTCTAATAATCCTTGAGAGGTGATGATATGACAGCATTATATGTTCTGCTGGGTGTTGTTGTTTTGCTCGTCTTGAGCACCATTCTGATGTATAACAGCCTGATTACTTTGAAGAAGAGGGTGAAGAACGCCTGGGCACAAATTGATGTTCAGCTCAAGCGACGCTATGATTTAATCCCCAACCTGGTCAATGCCGTGAAAGGATATATGGACTTTGAAAAAGAGACACTTCAGAAAGTCATTGAAGCACGTTCTAAAGCGATGAATGCTTCTGGCATGTCTGATAAGATGCAGGCAGAAGGAGAGTTGTCCGGTATGCTGAGTCGTTTGATGGCGGTTGTGGAACAGTATCCTGACCTGAAAGCC
>PWGE01000050.1 GCA_003554345.1 Candidatus Sumerlaeota bacterium
AAAGAATAAGAAACCAGAAAATTTTGCATCGATGTACAGGATGAAGAGGATAAGATTTCAGATTAAGACTACAAGAAAAGAGTGCTATTTTCATGATTGGTGGCGCTGATGACCGCATCAGCGTGAATAACTCCTCTGAAAATAACTTCTACCAGTCAGTAGTCAGCTGAAAAATCGCGTTTTCCCTCAAAAAAAAGATCTGACTGTTTTATGCAATCGGTTCCGTTGTTTTTCTGTCCATACTGTCCATGTCAGTCCATAGAAGTCCACTTGTTTTCTTCAATTCTGGCGCCAATTTCGGCGTCGGTGTGAGGGGGTTATTTGCCATATTTTTCGATAAAAGGGCGTTTATCAGGCAAGGCGGTGAGAGCGGTTTCATAAGAAATAAGATTTTTTTCAAAAGCCTGAGAGACTGACTGCAAAAGAGTTGTCATGCCTTCGGAAAAGCCTGTTTGTATGCTGGAATGGATTTGATAACTTTTTCCTTCTTTAATAAGGTTCCTGATGGCTTTATTGACTACCATGATTTCCCATACCGGTACCAGTCCTTTTCCCTTTTTGTGAGGAAGTAAGCGTTGAGATATAACCCCCCGCAAACATACCATGAGTTGCAGGCGAATTTGGTTTTGCTGATAAGGAGGAAAGGAATCGATAATTCTGTTCAGGGTTTCTACTGAGTCATTGGTGTGGAGGGTGGAAAAAGTCAGATGCCCCGTTTCTGCCAGGGTGAGAACTGTTTCTATGGTCTCCAGGTTTCTCATTTCTCCTACCAGTATAACATCAGGGTCCTGGCGAAAAGAATGTTTGAGAGCCTTGCTGAACTGATGGGTATCTTCTTCGATTCCTCTTTGTGATATAAGAGATTTTTTTCGATGGTACAGGTATTCTATCGGGTCTTCAATGGTAAGAATATGCCACGGTTTGGTTTTGTTTATTTTTTCAAGCATAGCAGCCATCGTAGTAGACTTACCACATCCTGTTGGGCCTGTGACCAGGACAAGACCGTTATGATATTTTAAAAATTCGTGAGCAACAGGAGGTACCCCCAGCTCATCCATTGAAGGGATTCGCAGAGGTATTAATCGCATAGATGCCGCAAGATTACCACGTTCCTGGTAAAGATTGATCCTCGCCCGGCAAATGTTCTTAAAAGAAGCAGAAAAGTCCAGTTCTTTGTGGATAAAAAACTCTTTGAGTTTTTCTTCTCTGACAAGTGGAAAAAAGTTTTCCGCAAAATATTCTCTTGTTAATGGGGGATGATCCAGAAAATAGAGTTGTCCGAATTGGCGGTAACAGGGAGTATCGCCTTCAATAAAATGCAGGTCTGTAACTTTCTCTTTGAAAGCTTGCTGAACAAGTCTGGTCAGAGAAGTTGATTTCATAATTTATATTATAATATAGTTTTCTTTTAGTGAAAGAAAAAGAAAAAGTGACAGATATTTATTGGATCTGAACTATAGACCGAAACATGTACCACTAAAACAGTAAAAAGAGCTTTTAGAAGGCATGTGTCAGGTCTTTCATCAATAAAACAAAGAAGAAAAAATCATTATAAAAAGGTTGTATTTCTTTTTTTTCTTGCACAGACTGTAACTTGTTCTATAATACATTAAAGAAAGAGTATATAAAACGATGAAGAGGAAAATATATGGAATATTTTTGCGATGTTATGGATGAAGATTTGATTATTTTTAATGAGAATGAGATGGAGAAAAAAGATGTTCTGGAAAAACTTACAGAACATTTATGTCACCATTACGGTCTTGATACTTCCCTTATCCTTCAAAAGATTTTAAGCAGAGAAGAAGCACACTCCACAGGTATAGGAGCGGGTATTGCCATTCCTCACTGCCGTTTGCCTGATATTGATAAAATAAGAGCATCAGTGCTTATCTCCTCTACCCCTATTGAGTTTCAAGCGCTGGACAATAAACCTGTACACATCATTTTTTTGTTTGTATCACCCTTGCAAAGTGCCCAGGAGCACCTGAAATTTTTACACTTCATTACCACTTTTTCCCGCAGTGAACTGTTTGATAAAGCCCTTAAAACAAACTCTCCTGATGATTTTATTGACCTCTGGAAGGAGGTCTGCCGCCAGGAAGGGAAAGTATAGCCTATGGAGAAGTTAAGCGATATTGTGCAGCGCGGAGAAGAAATTGTTTCTCCCATTATACCACTTGAAAAGGTGGTAAGCCTCTTATTTGAGAAAAGCTATCCTTTTCTGATAGTAGAAACCATGAAAAAACCCTGGATTATTACTATTGATAACGTGCTGTTTTCTCTTTTGCCTGCTACTTTTGAATTGCTCGAGGAGTATGACTACTTTCATCATTTTGGGTTGTTGGAACAGGAGTTCTTGCAGAATATACGAAGTGGACTTTTCCTGGCAGAAGATGTCATGGAAACCATAAAAGATTCTTTATCTACCCAGGATTCGCTTATTAAGGCCGTCATTGTTTTAAACAGAAAGAAAAAGCAGGCTCTTCCGGTATTGGATGATGATAATCAGTACTGCGGTTTTATTAATAAAACAATGATTGCTCACACTCTCCTGCAAAAATAAAGCTGTTTTCTATAATAAAAGTAAATAGCTTGAAACATCTATATTGCCGGGCATTGGTGGACTAAAAAACTGATTTTACCCTCATCGTATCAGGGTGAAGTATCTTTTGCTTATTGTAAGGATACAAAGAGGGACCATTAAAAAAAGGGGCAATAACATGATCTTTCGGATTCTACTGGGGTATCCTGATTTTTGCCTGCAATACCGTGAATGATTTCTGAGTGCCATGAAGAGGGATAGTCTGCAGTGCCTTTCCCTTGGGCTTTTTAAGGAAGAGAACGAAGCGGAACTGCTGGATAAAAAATGAAACTATAGTATAATGGTTCATTTTAAAAGAAATAAGGAGATAATTTTATGGCAAAACAGCAGCAAGATGAAAGAAGCCAGAAACAAAATGCCCTTGATATGGCTTTAACCCAGATTAAAAGAACATACGGCGATGGGGCTATTATGAAGATGGATGAGGGGGCCCAGGTCAAAGGGATAAACTTTATCCCAACCGGTTCACTGGCTATTGACTCTACCCTGGGAACAGGGGGGATTCCCCGCGGTCGTATTGTTGAGATTTACGGACCTGAAGCCTCTGGTAAAACCACCCTTGCCCTGCATATTATTGCCCAGGCCCAGAAACAGGGTGGTATCGTTGCTTTTATTGATGCTGAACATGCCCTGAATCCTTCTTATGCACAAAAACTGGGAATAAAGATCGAGGACTTACTTGTTTCTCAGCCGGATACTGGTGAGCAGGCTTTAGACATCGTGGAACAACTGGTTCGATCGAATGCTGTCGACTGTCTGGTGGTCGACTCTGTTGCTGCTCTTGCTCCTAAGGCTGAAATTGATGGGGAAATGGGTGATTCCCACATGGCATTGCAGGCGCGCTTGATGTCTCAGGCTTTACGAAAATTGACCGCTATAGCCAGCCGTTCTAAAACCAGTTTGATTTTTATTAACCAGATTCGCGAAAAAGTGGGAATATTTTTTGGAAATGCAGAAACCACTACCGGTGGAAGGGCTCTGAAGTTTTATTCTGCTATTCGAATGGAGACCCGTCAGGGAGCTCCTCTTAAAGCAGGTGCAGAAAAAATTGGACAGATTACCCGTATCAGGATTGTAAAAAATAAACTTGCTCCACCCTTTAAAGAAACTGAGGTTGAGCTTATCTATGGAGAGGGTTTTTCCTACTATGGTGAACTGATCGATCTGGGCGTGAAACATAAACTTATTGATCGTACCGGTGCCTGGTTTTCCTATGGTTCGCATAAGCTCGGTCAGGGCAGGGAAAATGCCAAACAGTTTTTGAAAGAGAATCCAGAAGTTGCACAGGAAATTGAAGAAAAAATCAGAGAGGAAGTAGGATTGTCAGTATCTTCAGAAGAAGAAAAAAAAGAAAGTCAGAAATAAAGGGACAGACTATTGCAGGACTTTAAAAAATATTTTCACGATAATAATGAATTAATTCTCTTCGACGGCGCAATGGGTACTGAAATCTACCGCCGGGGTGTTTATATTAACCAGTGTTTTGAAAGTCTCAACCTTACACGGCCGGAACTCATCTTACAGATTCACGAGGAGTATCTGCAGGCAGGAGCAGAAGTCCTGGAGGCGAATATTTACGGGACTCATCCTTTCAAGCTTCAAAAATTTGGTTATGAAAATCGCCAGGAAGAAATTATTCGGCGAGGAATTGAGATAGCACGTCATGCAGCAGATGATAAAGCCTTTGTTGCTGCAGCTGTAGGGCCGTCCGGGAAGATTCTTGAACCATATGGGAATACCAGAGATGATGAGATTAAGGACGGATTCCGTCAACAGCTGGAAATTATTCTGGACCAGAAACCTGATATTCTGCTTTTTGAAACCTTCTCTTATCTTAAAGAACTGCATCTTGCTCTGGAGGTTTTGCAGGAATTTAACCCTTCACAACCAGTTATAACTCAACTGGTACTGGGTGAAAATGGGCACACTGCTTACGGTGATTCACTGTACAGTCTTCTGGAACTCAAAGAAAAATATAATATTTTTGCGCTGGGAATGAATTGTGGACTGGGTCCTCGGGAATCCTGGGAAATATTGCGAAAATTTCGCCAGCATTATGATGGCTATCTGACAGCTCAGCCTAATGCCGGCTACCCTCGAATTATAGAGGGACGCATGATGTATATGGCGAGCCCTGAATATTTTGCAGAATATGCCAAGCGCATGGCTAATATAGGCGTGAATATGATCGGAGCCTGTTGCGGCTCTGAACCAAAACATATCAAAGGAATGAAATCTGCTCTTCTTGCCATAAAACCCCGACAGACAACTATTGCCATGGAAGCCGGCGGTGCATCGACCCGGAAAGAAGCAAAAGAAAGTGTGCGAAAGAAACCGGTTCCCGATGAACAACGCTCCCGGCTGGCTGCTAAGTTGTCTCAAAAACAATTTGTCGTCAGTGTGGAGATTGATCCTCCGAAAGGAACTTCTATAGAAAAGGTCATGAATGCTGCCCGTCACCTCAAAAAGAGTGGTATTGATGCTATAAATATTGCAGACGGACCGCGAGCGACGTGTCGAATGTCTCCCCTTGCGCTGGCTCTTCATTTTCAAAATGAGGTAGGCGTGGAACCGCTTTTACATTATTGCTGTCGAGACCGTAATATTCTCGGCATTCAATCGGATCTCATCGGCGCTCATTCTCTTGGGTTGAGAAATATTCTTTTAATAACCGGGGATCCCCCTAAACTTGGTGATTATCCTTTTGCAACCGCTGTGTTTGATATTGACTCCATTGGATTGACCCATATTGTGCATGAACTCAACCACGGTGTTGATATTGCCGGAAATGATATCGGAGAACCGACCTCTTTCTATATGGGAGTAGGGGCTAATCCTGGTGCGCAGGATCTTGATAAAGAAGTGGAAAGATTTATCCAGAAGGTGAAGGCAGGTGCTCAGTATGTTCTCACTCAACCGGTTTATGATGTAACCCTTCTGGAACGTTTTCTGGAAAGAATAAAGGAATATAGAATACCCGTGCTGGTAGGAATCTTGCCCCTTGTGAGTGCCAGAAACGCAGAATTTTTGCATAATGAGGTCCCCGGAATGCAGATTCCCGACCCCATATTGAGACAGATGAGGAAAGCCGGTAAAGGCCCACAGGCAGTGGAAACTGGCATAAAAATTGCTAAAGAATCACTGGCGGCTACTAAGGATAAGGTTGAAGGAGTTTATATAATGCCGCCTTTTGGTCGCTATGAATTAGCCCAGGAAATAGTAGAGGATTTATAAGGAGTGCGAAAATGCCAACATATGAATATCAATGTCAGGAATGTGGGAAAGAGTTTGAGGCTTTTCAAAAAATGAGCGATTCACCACTTAAACAATGTAAATTTTGCGGCGGTAGCGTTCGTCGCCTTATAAGTGGTGGTACAGGTGTCATTTTTAAAGGGTCTGGATTCTATTGTACCGACTATAAAAGTAAACCTTCTCCGGCTAAAAAGGAGAAGAAAGAGAAAAAGGAACAGTCGGCTGAAACGCCGTGTCAACAATGTCCGGCTGGTAAAAATGAGACGGCCGATTAAAGCGTGTTAGTATGATACAACCCCTGTGTCATTGAAAAGCAGGAAGTATCTCTGCTTGCCATGCCACCAACTAAGGAAATAACACTTTTTCCTGTTCTGACTGCTTTCTCCTGACTTCTGACTCCTCAGGGTGTTCTTATTTATGCATAAATCTCCGGATGATGTCGGACGATTTTATTGATAGTTTTTACCTCTTCCTCTGTCAGCGGTTCTTCTCCGACAACCTGGATGTCCCGTACCTGTTGTTCATTGCGTAACCCTACGATGGCAGCAGTGACTCCTGGTTGTGCAAGGACCCAGCCTACAGCAGCATGGATGACGCTTTTCCCGCGCTCTTTGAAGGTTTCTTCCAGTTCATCTACAAACCTTAATATGGCGTCAAATTGTGGTGACTGGAACATAGGATCTTTGTTTTTCCTGTGATCATCATCGGGTAATTGCTGAACTTTTTCTCTGGTCCACTTTCCAGTGAGCAGTCCCTTTTGCATAGGGCTGTAAGCAATAACTCCCAGGTTGTTTTCCCTGCAAAAAGGGAGAATTTCTTTTTCGATGTCACGCACCAACAAACTATACGGCGGTTGTAATGAGGTAAGTGGGGCGCCCTCTTGCATGCAAACTTGCATTTGGGGTACGGAGAAGTTAGAAACTCCTGCATAACGCACTTTTCCCTGTTTAATCAGGGTGCTCATTGCTTCCCATCCTTCTGCTATTTCTTCAGGAGGATCCACCGGCCAGTGCATCTGGTATAGATCAATACAGTCTATCTTCAGTCTTTTCAAACTTTCCTCTGCCTCCTGCATGATACTTTTTTTACGAAGGCATCGTTTGACTTTTCGTTTTTCATCCCAGACTAATCCGCATTTTGTAGCTATGTATGGTTTTTCTTTCATTTTTTTCAGGGCTCTGCCAACCACCTTTTCTGCACGACCCAGCCCATAAATAGCGGCTGTATCAATCCAGTTGATACCGGCATCATAGGCGGCATGAATAGCCTGGATGGAT
>PWGE01000266.1 GCA_003554345.1 Candidatus Sumerlaeota bacterium
GAATATTGCTTTGCTGTCAGTGAAAACAACAGGGAACTTCTTTTTCGATTGAATGAGGGTTTATCAAGGTTAAAAGATAACGGAACCTTTGATATTATATACAGGGAGTGGTTTCAGGGTCCGGGAGAGGAAGTGGTGACTGAAGTCGGTTATATGGAATACTTCCGTTATACCCTCTGGAGTTTTATGATACTGTTTGCCGGTTTGTTTGTCTTTGCGGTATGGAACCTCACTTTAAAACGAAGAGTTGACAGCAAAACTGCCGCCATTCAAAAGGAGCTCGAACACAGAAAAAGAGTTGAATCCGATCTTCAGACAAGCGAGGAAAAATACCATGCCCTTCTGGAAATGCTGAATGAGGGTATTATTTATACTGATAAGGCTGGTTTTATTTCTTATTGTAACCATGTTGCACTCAAATGGCTGGGACAGAAGAAGGAATATATTATAGGACAGTCGATAGAACAATTCCTGGCTGAACCACGTACTATGTCTACGTTCGACTATTTAAAAGAAAGAAGCAATGAGGAGCCCGTCGAAGTTGCCTGGAAAACCGGCAGGAAAGAAAGGCTGGATTCTCTGGTTTCGGTGCGGGAAATTCAGGAGAAGAATGCCGGGCTTCATGGTTATATTTTTGCCATTATGAATATTACTCACCGCAAAAATTTAGAGAAAAAACTCATGCAGGCGGGTAAACTTGAGGCACTTGGTAGAATGGTGGGTGGTATTGCCCATAACTTTAATAATTATCTTCAGGTCCTGGTAGGGTATATTCAACTTTCCCAGAGGCAAATAAATAATCAGGGAAAATTGAAACAAAATCTTGCTGAAATGGCTATAACCTGTGAAAAAGCTCGCAATATAATAGGCCGGCTTCTCTCCTTTAGTAAGGAAAAGCAACTGCGTAAAGAATATATTAATCTTAATAAACAGTTGCAGACCCTGTTGCCTCTCATTAAAAAGTTTTTTCCGGAAAATATTGAAATCATATCCAATGAAGTACAAAAGCCCTGGTATGTGCTGGCTGATCCCGGAGATATAGAGGAGATAGTACTCAATCTTCTGGTGAATGCTCGGGACGCTATGCCCTATGGGGGAGAATTACATATAAGCACTCATAATGTGGTGGTAAGCAATGAAAAGGCAAAGGATATTCCTGAAGCCCGTCCCGGTGAATATGTGGCATTGGTTGTCAAGGATACGGGCATAGGAATGGACAAGAAAACACTTGCCAGAATATTTGATCCGTTTTTTACCACCAAGGAAGAGGGTACAGGGACTGGTTTGGGTTTGTCTTCTGTGTACGGGATTGTACAGCAGTATAAGGGTTTTATTGTGGTTCATTCTCAACCAGGCAAGGGGAGTAAATTTAAAATATTATTGCCCGCCTATAAAAAATCAAAAACGCCGGTTAAGCCTCCTGTGGAAGAGAAGGTAGAAACCAGGCGTCTCTCTCAGGAAAAGGAAACAATCCTGATGGCTGAGGATGACTCGCAGGTTCGTAATGTTACCCTGGAAATTTTGAAAAGTGCCGGCTATAAAGTTTTATGTGCTGAGGATGGGCAGGAAGCTATGGATTTATTCCGGGAAAATGCGGATGCCATTGACCTGGTTCTTCTGGATGTAGTCATGCCGAAAAAAAATGGGAAGGATGTTTATCAGGCAGTGAAGAAAAAGAACCCCTTCCTTCCCTGTATCTTTTTCAGTGGCTATAGTTCTGCACACATTACCCCGGAATTTATTAAAAAGGAAAAAGTAGAAGTGATAGCAAAGCCGTATCGTATAGATAGTTTGCTCTCTAAAATAAGAGAGATTCTCGATTCAGGAGAACAACATGTTTTAAGAAAAACTAAAAAGTCTTCTGACTCCAATATGATGTAAAGGTGAGAATAAAAAAGGCTGAAAAAAACTTTTGCTTTACTCTATTTGCCTGATGTAGATGATTCTTACCATACCCTTTACAATACATTGTATTGAAGTTTTTGCCTGAATGTAACCATAAGCAGGTAAATTAATACTTTGAAGTGTACATTGACCAGCGTGAAAAATACAGAGATATATGATTGGTGTTTGTCAACATTGCCTTATTGTGATACAATTTGGAGCTAAAGACACAATGAGTTGCTAAAAAATGAGTAGTCTAAAAGTATTTTCATAAAGAGCATGTTGAGTTATCAAAAGGCGAGGTGCTGGCAACTCAGATTCGAATGGCCATTTTTTTATCCATAGTTCGGGTCAAGAAAAACTGGATTCTTTAATGTTACAGATAATAGGCAGAGGACCAAGTATTTAATTGATCAGCACAAATATCTTCTCTGGAAATTACTCTTTATTTCATAATTATTGGAAGGAGGATTATACATGTTTAAGAAAATGTACATTCTTTTAATGGTTTTAGTTTTTATGTGTGGGGGAAGCCTTTTAATTTTAGCAGGGGAAGAAGATGTCGCAGGAAGCAAAGATCACCCTGTGATTTCCCGGTATGAAGGGTCCACTATTGTTGCTTATGAACAGTTTGCGTACGATCGGCTTGCACTGGTAGCAGGTATGGGGAAAGAAGAAATTGAGGAAACAGTTGTGGAAGGAGAGGTTACCCGCATCGTCTATAAAGGACCGGAAGGAAGATCCGCCCTGGAAATTTATCGAAATTACCAGATGGCACTCAAAGAAGCGGGTTTTGAGATTGTTTACGAATGCGCCGATGATCATGATAAAGCCCAGAAAATGGTTCCAGAGGATATAAATGGTTTCAGCTATTATTTAACGGTTAGAAGAGGAAGAGATGGCTCTTATTTTCTTGCCAGGCTTGCTGATTCAGAAGGAGACATCTACGTGTCGGTACATATTGGTCTGGATAGAGATCAACTTCCGCATACCGCCCTGCAGGTTGTCGAAGAAAAACCTATGGAAACCGGTAAGGTAGAGGTGGACCTGGACCCCGGAACAATGTCTCAAAATATTGATGAAAAGGGAAGCGTTCGAATTTATGGTATTCACTTTGATACGGATAAAGCGACAATAAAGCAAAAATCTGAATCCACCCTGGAAACGGTTGCTACTTTTCTACAGCAGGAGCCGGATCTCACGCTTGGTGTTATCGGACATACGGATGCTACCGGTCCTGTGGAATACAATATGGCACTGTCTCAGGAACGGGCAAAGGCCGTGGTGGACTTTCTAATAACCGAACACGAAGTTGATGAAGATAGGCTTACACCGCATGGTGTAGGTCCTCTTGCCCCTGTTGCCAGTAATGAGGAGGAAGAAGGCCGTGCTCAAAACCGACGGGTGGAACTGATTAAGATGCTTGAAGAATAGAAAAAGAGAAGCCCCCATCCTGATGCAATAATTTCAGGACGATGCCATTCCCGAAAGATTTTCTCGTTTTTATGAATAACGTGTTTTTCCGTCAACATACAAGGATCTGCGATCTTATTATTCCTGTGTCTGACTTGTAGTGAGCAATTCATCAACGCGGGCAAAACGGTACCCTTCTTCTCTTAAATATTCTATTAAGTCCGGTAAATATTACGGCACAAAACGCTCGCTTCTCCCTTCTGAAGCACCAACATGCAAAAGTAATAAAAAACCTTCCAATCCCTCGGATTTTTCGTGCTCGATAATACTGTCCCATATTTCTTCATTACAACGAAAATTATCTGCATCATCTACTGTATAATCAGCATGAGAAAGGGTGCCTCGGGTCATATTAATAAGAACCAGTCCCATTCTGTTGCTCCACCGGGAAATGTCTTTATTATACCATTCATAGGGGGGAATCCAGAAACGGGCCTCCTCTGCGGCTACGCCGAATTGTTCGAGTTCTTTAAAATTGTTTGCCAGGTCTTTTTCAAACTGCTCCCTGCTGACCAGTGTTTCTGAACGGTCTTCCCAGCAGCAATATAAGAGATGTTGGTCGGAATGCACACTGATGTAGTGTCCTTCCTCAATAATTCTTTCAATGAAAGGAGAGAAATCTTCTTCTCTGAAAAAATCACCAGTAAAAAAGAAGCCCCCCTTTATTTCATATCTGGAAAGTGTGTCCAGGATAAACATTCCATCCTGGGCAAAACTGCCTCCCGTAAATACCAGTGATAATTCTTTTTTGTCCGAAGGCCCTCGCACAATACCGCCTTCATCGAATATGTTATCCGGATGCAGGGTGAAATCCTTCTCCGGTAGAAAGGGCTCTTTCTCCTTCCAGTAAATGTTGATCTCTTCCAGGATAACCGGTTCAGTGGGATTATTATGTATGTCGGATTCGACGCGCGCTATTTTTTGTACCACGTCCATTCCTTCTATTACTTCACCAAAAATAGTATGACGGTTATTGAGCCAGGGGGTGGCTTGCTCGGTTATAAAAAATTGGCTTCCGTTGGTGTTGGGTGCGCTGTTAGCCATGGCTAATAAGCCGGGTCGGTCAAAACGCAACTCTTCGGTAAATTCGTCGCGAAAACGATAGCCGGGTCCACCGGTACCATTGCCCAAAGGACATCCTCCCTGAATCATGAAATCAGGAATGACCCTGTGAAATGTCAGTCCATTATAAAAAGGTTCCCGGACCTTTTCTCCAGTGATTGGGTTTTCCCACTCTTTGCTTCCTTCTGCCAGTCCGATAAAGTTATCCACTGTCTTCGGTGCTTTTTGAGGAAACAGGCGGACCAGTATAGTCCCGTGAGTTGTAACTATATCAGCATATGTTCCTGGTTTATGTTGAGACATGACTTTTCCCTCCCTGTCGAAATCTCTTGCATTGTTGGAGATTGAGGCGCTGTTTATCTGCTTTTCATCACCACAGCCTGAAAGAATAAGGCAACAGAAAAGGCTGATAATAACGCTCAGGCATGTTTTTTTCATGGTGCAAGTCCTTCTATTTTTTATAGTATTATATCACTTTGCTATGCATTGTGGCAAACAGTTTATCTGATTTTACCGGGAGCACCTCCTCTGAAAATAAAACTCTGAAAAGATGTTTTACATCGATGATACGGGGATGAAGTCGAGATAAGTCCAGAAAGAATAAGAAACCAGAAAATTTTGCATCGATGTACAGGATGAAGAGGATAAGATTTCAGATTAAGACTACAAGAAAAGAGTGCTATTTTCATGATTGGTGGCGCTGATGTCCGCATCAGCGTGAAGAACTCCTCTGAAAATAGAACCCTACAAATATAGTACCCGTTGCTAAAAAAACTTGTACTTCATGAGTCTATTTCTGCTTTCCTGGGATCGCCGATCTCCGAATCGGCTCTGGTTGCCCTGAAAAAAGACCTTGAGAAAGTATAATTCAGAAACCCACTGTTAAAATGGGAATAATGCTCTATTTTCATGATTGGTGGCGCTGATGTCTGCATCAGCGTGAATAACTCCTCTGAAAATAAAACTCTACAAAATACAATGTACTTTAATAAAAATACTTGAACCTCACTATTGACTTGCTGCTTTCCTGGGATCGCCGATCTCCGACTTACAGTTCACTCTGGCGGAATCGGCATCTTATTCTGAAAGTCCGCCTATGGAGGATTCATCATTGGTGGCGCCCTGAGTTGGCTAGAGGACCTCCTCTGCAAGCGATTCTGTTCAGGTCTGTCTGATTCCGTGATCCTTTATTTCCTATTGCTCTTATCACTCCTATCCGGATGGTCTGAAGAGAAAAAGAAGCGACCACTAACCCCGAAGTCAAATATACGTTCTCCGATCGGCATCCTCTTCTAATATGACTGACTCAACACCATTGTCATATGAGAGCAGCTCTAAAAAAATAACCTGGCAGGATAATTACCACCCACCATCATTCTCTGTATCTTGACAATAAACCTTAATAACTTATAATATTAGTTCGAAATGAAAGAGTGGCGGCGTAGCTCAGGTGGTTAGAGCAAGCGGCTCATATCCGCTGTGTCCGGGGTTCGACTCCCTGCGCAGCTACTTACCCCCTGATATATTGAAGGATATGTTGTAATTATTTACGTTAATTTCCACTTTTGCGGAGGAGAAAATGTACGCTATATTTAAAACTGATGGCAAAAGCTATAAGGCAAGTGAAGGGGATACCCTTCATATTGACTACCGCAAGAATATCAGCGAAAAAGAATTGCTGGAATTCAGTGACGTGCAGGCAATTGTCAAAGAAGGTGAAAGTTCCTTCGGAACCCCTTACCTGGAAAATGCCAGGGTGGTAGCTCAGGTTGTGAAGCCGCTTGTAAAGGGAGATAAGCTCATTGTATATAAAAAGAAACGCCGTAAAGGATATCAGAAGAAGCAGGGTCATCGGCAAAGATATACCCTGGTAAAAATAGATAAAATAGAAGCATAAGGAGTGATATACAATGTCCCAGAAAAAAGGAGCAGGTTCCAGTAGAAATGGCCGTGATTCTAATCCCAAGTATTTGGGTGTAAAAACGTATGCAGGACAGTACGTTTCTCCGGGTGCTATTATAATGCGCCAGCGTGGTACCAGGATTCATCCCGGGGATAATGTGGGGATTGGACGTGATCACACCCTTTATTCACGCAAAGAAGGAAAAGTGATCTTCTATAAACGTAATAATAAACGATTTGCCTGTGTCGAACCTTTAGAAGAAAAAGCTGCTGTTTAATTTCTCGCTGACCAACTCTACAAAATTTCAGTCCGATTGAGCGGCCTTTTTTGTTTGATTATATGGCTATGAAAAAACAACGTTCTTCCGCTATCTGGCATCCTTATACCCAGATGAAAGACTGTGAAAAGTTTCCCCCTGTTCATATAAGCAGGGCCGAAGGGATCTATTTATATGACGACGAGGGAAACCGTTATTACGACACTGTATCTTCCTGGTGGTGCAATCTGTTAGGGCACGGACGCCGTGATATTACCAGGGCCATAGCAGAACAGCACAGTCGTCTCGACCATGTTATCTTTGCCGGCTTTACTCATGATCCGGCAGAAGAGCTTGCAGAACGCTTGCTACCTCTTTTACCCGGTCACTTTTCCCGCCTCTTTTTTTCTGATGATGGCTCTACGGCCTGTGAAGTGGCTATTAAAATGTCCGTGGCCTATTGGGAACTGGTTGGCAAGAAGAACAAAAACCGTGTTATCCACCTCAAGCACAGCTACCATGGGGATACGGCAGGAGTGATGAGTGTCGGC
>PWGE01000071.1 GCA_003554345.1 Candidatus Sumerlaeota bacterium
GGCATCGGATAAATAAGTACGCACTGATCCCTCTGGTTATGAAAGGAAAAGTATTTGAGGATGGAGTATTAAAGGAGGCCGCTTAATTTTATGTCCCATACACAACATTTTGACATTTCCCAGCCAATGAGCGATTGCATGACATTTATTTTGAGAGCCTGCTATAATAGACAAATATCGCGAGGTCATAATCTGTCAGGAAAGGGAAGTATTCTATGTTAAAACATACCTTTATCCATATACCAGAGGTAGGGACTTACACAGAACGGGCTCTCTGGCGGAATGGTATAACCTCGATGGAAAAGTTCCTGGACTCTCCTCCGGAATATTTTTCCCCTGCCAGGGTGAGCTATATGGTCCGGCACATACAGGTAGCACTGAAAAAAATAGTGACCCGGGATGCGCAGTATTTTTATAATGCCCTGCCGACCTGGGAACACTGGCGTATATTTAAGGAATTTAAAAATTCCACTGCCTATATTGATATTGAAACCACTGGATTGGACTCTCCTGGAAACATCATAACTACGATTGCCCTTTATGACGGCAAGCAAATCAGGTATTACGTCCAGGGTGAGAACCTTGATGATTTTGTTGAGGATATTATGCAATATGAGGTTATTGTAACCTATAATGGAAAATGCTTTGATGTGCCTTTTATTGAGCGGTATTTTGGCATAGAGATGCCTCATGTTCACCTGGATCTTCGCTACATATTACGAAGTCTGGGATATCGAGGAGGCTTGAAGTCCTGTGAAAAGCAACTGGGGATAGGTCGGACAGGCAGCCTGCAGGAAATTCATGGCTTTTTTGCCGTGCTGCTCTGGCAGGACTACGAAAGCCGCAAAGATATCAAATCTCTGGAAACACTGCTTTCTTATAATATTGAGGACGTATTGAGCCTGGAACACCTTATGATCAAGGCATATAACCAGAAGATTGCCAGCATTCCTTTGCCTGTTGAGCCATTGCAAGATCCTTCTCCTCCATCAAACCCTTTTAAAATTGATGTAAACACGGTCATAAGATTAAAGAAAAAACATTTCTCCTGGTAGGGTCCGGAATTGCAGGTGGTTATGGAGCACTTTCATCAGCTAAATGGAAAAAGAGCTTTGCTTGAGGATCTTTATGACAGCCCTTTACATATACATATCCTTTCAACAAAAGCATTTGATATTACAAAATCTTCCGGTTTACTCAAAACAGTAAAATTGACCATTATTCCCCAGTCTGATCATTTCTTTATCTGGAGTTCCAGCAATTAAATGGTAGGATTAACGATAATCAATCAGTAAATATAATGACATTAAGATAATCAACCAGTAATCTTAAGTAGGGAGGAAAGAAATGAGAAAAAATTATTTATGCTGGAATTTCCTTATTGTATTAATTTTGTTATACTCGGGTCTTATGATTCATACATCAGAACACGGCAAGACCGCCTCTTCTCTGAATATCATTCCTGAGCCTGCCAGCACAGAAGTATTTGATGGCAGTTTTACCCTTGCAGAAACCACACCTGTTTATGCTGATTGCGAGAAAAGCGAAGAAACAGCCCAATATTTTGCTGAAGAACTCAGCAAAAGAGCAGGATTAAATGTGGAGGTTGATACAACGGGTTCGGGGGATGATGAAGAAGGGGTTTATCTTGAGATTACCGACAATGTGGATTTGCCTCACGAAGAAGGATATCATCTGGAAATTGAGGAAAATCGGGTAAAGGTGCGGGCTTCGACCCAGCAGGGACTTTTTTATGGCATACAGTCTTTACTCCAGCTGATAGATCCTGTGGAAGAAATGGGTGAACCCCAGGCGCTTCCCAGCCTCAAAATCACAGATTATCCTGAATTTGACTGGCGCGGCATGCACCTGGATGTCTGCCGTCACTTCTTTTCAACTGATTTCATCAAAGAAATGCTCGATTTGATGGCTATGCACAAAATGAACTCCTTTCACTGGCATTTAACGGAAGACCAGGGGTGGCGCATTGAAATTGAAGAGTATCCCAGGCTCACGGAAGTAGGTGCCTGGCGTGATTGCATCGGTTTTGAGCTTGATCCTGCCGATTCCACCCATTATAATGAAAAAGGTGAATATGGGGGATATTATAGCCGGGAAGAAATTAAAGAAATCATAGAATATGCTCAATCACTGCATATAAATATTGTACCGGAAATTGAGATGCCCGGTCATGCCATGGCGGCTTTAACCGCTTATCCGGAACTATCCTGTACCGGGGGACCATTTGAGATACCTTTACGGGGTGGTGTTTTTGATGATGTTTTTTGCGCGGGAAAAGATGAAACTTTCGAGTTTCTCAAAAATGTCTTAAGTGAAGTTATCGATTTGTTCCCGGGCAAGTATGTGCATATCGGTGGCGATGAATGTCCCAAAACCAGGTGGGAAGAATGTGAAGATTGCCAGCAAAGAATAGAAGAGGAAGGGCTGGCGGATGAAGATGAATTGCAGAGCTACTTTATTCATCGTATCGAGGAATTTTTATCAGAAAAAGATAAACGACTCATCGGCTGGGATGAGATAAAAGAAGGGGGATTGGCTCCCGGTGCTACCGTTATGTCATGGCGGGGTAAAGACCCGGGCATTCAGGCTGCAAAAGACGGTCATGATGTGGTCATGTCGCCTACCTCTCACTGTTATTTTGATTTTTACCAGTGGGAAGCAGAAGAACCACGCGCTATCGGGGGGTTAATAAAATTGGAAGATGTGTACACCTTTCGTCCTGCACCCCCTGAAATCCCCGAGGATAAAAGACATCACATACTGGGGGGACAGGGTAATATCTGGACGGAAGACCTGCCTAACAGGGATGCTGTCACCTATATGGCACTGCCTCGTATGAGCGCTCTTTCCGAAACTGTATGGTCTCCTGAAGATAAACGTGACTGGGAAGATTTTTCTCAAAGACTCCTTGTGCATCTGCAGAGACTGGAGGCAAGAGATGTGGATTATCGAGTCCCCGGTGGCATAACCATTGAAGAAAAGGAAAAAGGCAAAATAGAAATGACGCCTGAATTACCGGACTCCGAAATTTATTATACCGTTAACGGAACCGAACCCGGGCCACATTCTTCGATCTATGAAGAACCTCTGACTTTTGAGGAACCAACCCTGGTACGGGCTCGAGTGATTTTGCCTGATAAGAAAATGGGTCATGTCTTTGAGCATATCAGTAACCGTCCTTCTTATTCTGTGGATGCGAATATTCATTTCTTTGCCCAGGATGTGCCCGAAAATATATTTGACGGCTTTCATGAAACCTATTTTCAGTCCCGATGGGCTCCGAATGATAATGCATATCTCACTCTTACCTTCGATGAGCCCTATTCTGCAGAAAGACTGCTGGTTTTTTCCGGCGATGAAAGAAAAGATTGGCAAATCAAAGATGGCATAGTAGAGGTTTCAGAAGATGGTGAGACATTCGAAAAGTTATCTGAGTTCAATCACGGCATAGCTGTGGGAGATCTGAATTTTGATGTCAAAGCCCTGCGTGTTTCTATCACAAAAGATCATAGCGATAGAGTGATTATACGGGAATTGCAATTCGAAGAGCAGGTGAAGAGAAGATAGAAGAGAAAAAGATTGTCTCACGGAAAGTCAAACCAGGAAACAGGAGTTTGTTAGAGAAGAGGTAATAAGTGATAAGTAATAGTTAATAGAGATACAACTTCACGAGTAAGAATGGGAGATTACAAAGAGAGAAGAGTTCAAGCCAGGAAACAAAGATAACAGAATCCAGAATAAGACTAAGATAAAGACTATATCACGCTCGCGAAGACACAAAGCCATACTACGGAAAAAGAAATAGGGGAAAATAAATCACATAAAGCTGAGAAATATTTTTTGGAAAAGAGAATCAGATGAAGAGTCTTAATCCTCAGAAATAAGAATGTGTCACGCAAAGAAACTCGCCAGGTCAAGCTCACAAAGCAATACATAACGTACAAGAATCGACAGAAGGCAAAGAAACCAAAGATCGCAAACGCGCCAGAGTCGGACTTTCAGAATAAGAATAAGATGCCGATTTGGAAATCGGCGCTCCCAGGAAGCCAGAAGTACACTCATGAAGTGCAAGTTTTTTTAGCGACGTGTACTATATTTTGTAGATTTCTATTTTCAGAGGAGTTATTCACGCTGATGCGGACATCAGCGCTACCAATCATGAAAATAGAGCTTTATTCCAATTTTAGCGGTGGATTGCTGAATAATAATTTCTCAAGGTATTTTTTCAGGGGAATCAGAGCCGATACCGCCAGAGGCGGACTGTAAGTCGGAGATCGGCGCTCCCAGGGAAGCAGCAAGCCAATAGTGAGGTTCAAGTTTTTTTATCAAAGTACTTTGTATTATTAAGAGTTTATTTTCAGAAGGGTATTTATGCCAGGACGAGAGCTTGTTTTTGCTGTTCTTTACCATTTTGACTCCTGTCTCCTATATTCTGACTCCTGAGGATATTTCTATTTTCAGAAGGTTCCTTATGCCAGCCGAGAGCTGGCACCACCAATGATAAACCTGTCAGAGTGAACTTGCAGAATAAAAACAAGATGCCAATTAAGCAAGAAATAATTCATGTGCAAGAACAGAGCTTTCAAGTTTTAAGAGGTGGTGGGGAATTCAATGGTAGATGCCGGGATGTAATCAGTCCGGTAGCTTTTCGCCGGCAGGTGGGCTTTTTTTAATGTCCATAATCTTTACTACCGTCAGAATGAACAGGACGGTCACGGCGATAAACAGTCCTTTATAACCCATAAGGCTGAGAACAGTGACAATAACGCCGGCAGTGCATACCCCTATAAACATGCAGCCAATAGACTTCCAGAAGTCCAGTCCCAGCAGATAAGCGGCTAAAGAACCGGTCCATGCTCCTGTTACAGGCAGGGGTATAGAAACAAAAAGAATTAATCCCAGCTCTTCATATTTTTCAATGAGGCCGCTTCTTTTCCTCGTTCTGGCAAAAACCCAGTCAAGAAGGCGTTTTAATACAGGGACGTGCTGGGCAAATTTTGTGAACTGACCGAAAAATAGCAGGATGAAAAATGTGGGTATAATATTCCCGATGATGCTGAGAAAATAGACACCCAGAGGATGTAAATTAAAACCAACTATACCGACGGGAATAGAGCCACGCAGTTCAAAAACAGGAAGCATGGAAATAAGGAAAACCGTTACTTCCCGGGGAACATGCTCTTCTATAGCCATGACTATTTGTTGCTTAATAGGGGAGTGAACCACCTCGTCGAGTTCTTCTTTGCTTTCAACAGGGGCTTCTGCCTGCAAAGGAAGAAAACTCCAGAAGATAATCGTACAGATCAGACAGACAACCAGAAAGTTCAAACTTTTTTGCATTATTTTTCTCTCACTATGGGTTGGTAAAGGATTTTCGCAATTATATCACTTCTCATTTAAGTTGCAGATAAAATCCACCATATAGTGACTCTTATCAGGTTCTATCAATCATGAGACTTCCCTCTTTTTCAGCTGTAAAAACTGGACAACCGAAAAAACATTCTCACCGAGTGGAAAAATAAGGCTGAAATAGGGCTATAAATATTCTAGACATGAAGATCTAATATATTAGCATTCATTATATATATTAGTATTAATGAGGTTGGCATTAATATCTGGAAAGACTTTATAACCGGATCTTTTCAAAGTTTCGTCTTTGTTGTCTGTCTCCCTTTTTGGAATAAGCATTTTGCAGAAGGTATGCCTGTTCAAGGGCCGATTTTCTTTTTTCATGATAATAGACGGCAGGCTTTCCCTTGCCTGAAATGATGGTGTTTTTGTACTGTTCCAGGACTTTATTTTCTTCTTTATTTCTCCCCACGACATACCAGATATTCTCAATATAAAAATGTTTACCCGTGGTAGCCAGAGGAAGGGTCTTTTCACTTATAAGCTTTTTTTTTAAAAGAAGTGCCAGTCTGTCTCTGAGTTCTATATCACACAGGAGACAGCCGGGCCCGGGAGTAGGGTAATCGATACCAAATTCTTCTGCCAGCTCCATCTGTTTAACCCTCTGTCGTCCCCGGATACCAAGTTCATCAAGGGGTCTATACATTGTAAATTCAATCTCACTATCTATATATTGCATTTTCTTTATCGTCTGGGAGAGGGGTCTTTGGCCAACAACCTCCCCTGAAGCAATGACCTTTATATCATGTTTATCGGCATATTCTTTTGCCTTTCTGAAAAGAAATATTTTGCAGTCCACACAGGGATTTACTCCTTTTCCCCGCGGATATTTAGGGTCTTTCAGTACTTCCAGGTATTCTTCCAGCAAACGCCCCCGGGTAACATCCAGAACGGTAAGTTTTATATCAAACCGGGGAAATTTAACAGCATCGTAGCGAATACGGCGACTTCCACCAAAGGGAAGCTTGAAGTGCAGGGCTTCTACATCATATCCTTTATTTCGCATAAGAAATACAGTCAGTTTGGAGTCGAGTCCACCGGAATATAAAACCAACGCCTTTTTCATAGATGGTACCTTTCCAGAAATATGCGTGTAATGGTGATAAAGTGTAACATGAGTAAAATAGTAATTCAAGGTACCTGATTGGATAAGTCATTTAAAGGAGCGAAGAGAGAATTTTTTAGCAACATAATCTAGATTTTAAGATTTCTATTTTCAGAGGGGTTCCTCACGCCGATGCAGACGTTTGGAGCCAGAATAAGGGCAACAAGAGGACTTACACGGACTGACATGGACTGACAGGGACAGGATGGACAGAAATACAATAAGACAGGTAAGAGAAGAGAAATCAGTCAGATCCTTTTTCAGGCAAAATGTGGCTTTTCAGCTACCTTAAATGCAGATAAAATTTGCTTTCAGAGAGGTTTTTCATACCAGCGCGAGGCTGGCGCCACCAATCTTGAATCCGCCAGAGTGAACTTGCAGAATAAGAATAAGATGCCGATTCGGAGATCGGCGCTCCCAGGAAGGCAGCAATACAATAGTGAAGTACAAGATTTTTTAGGAACGTGTACCATGTTTTGAAGAGTCTATTTTCAGAAGAAAATAAACCACGAAAAACACGAAA
>PWGE01000143.1 GCA_003554345.1 Candidatus Sumerlaeota bacterium
GGCTTCCTATTGATGCAAAACCTCATTACTATTTCCCGTATAATGGGCAATATCACCGAATGCACAACTTGAGTCGTTCTTCATATACTCATGCCGAGGTCAGGAAGTCTGTAATAAGTATCTCTCCTTCTTTATGAGAGCCTTTATCGCCATCCATCTTGTTTTTTTCCTAACAACGGCCATTCAAGAAGACTTTTTCTCTCCCTTCATGCTGCTTTACATAAACAGATGAACTTTTGCCCTGAAAATATCATAATTGAGTTATAATAATAACAGGAGCTGTGAATATAACGTAATAACAGAGGGTAAAAGTGAAACTTAAAAATTTACGCCTCAGTCATCTTCTTGTAGTGGTGTCAATAACGGCTGCCATTATCATCTGGAACGCGGTTATCATACCGGTTCAACAGAGAAAACAAGAATATACAGGTACCATCACCGAATTATCCAGACAGTGGAGATGGTGGCAAGGAAGGAATGATTACCGCAGTACCACTCATCATCGCTACAACCATTACTGGCATATTGAAGGCGACGATGGGGAAGAGTACCGAATAAAATTAGGATATCACCGATGGAAAGAGGGTAAGCCCGGCCTGCCGGTAAAAAAAGAGTCTGGCGAACGCTGGCCCGTTATAGACACACCGGAATATCGAGAACAACAGCAAAAAAGAGAAGAAACCAAAAGGTATCTTTTAGACCAATTATTCCGTTCAGAGTAGCAATTCAGAGTAGCAATTAGTTTCAAAGAATAGTTTGTGTTATTCTCACCAGAAGAAAGATGTCATCACTCTTTCAAAGGCGCACATGATTCTCTATGAACAAGTGAGGTGGGCAAATATCGCCGCTGGGGTACAAAAGAAGGTTTTTCAATAATTTCCAGTAACAATTCACTGGCAACCCGGCCAAGATCTTCCATGTTAAGCGTCACAGAACTGAGCTTGGGCTCACACAGTTCAGCAATAATTGTATTATCAAACCCTATAAGAGATAAATGACAGGGCACTGTTTTATGAAGTTTCTTCACAGCATTGCGGGCCCCTACCGCCATCCAGTCATTACAGGCTAAAATGGCCGTCGGTGGATGTGGCTCTAAAAGGCGCTCATGTACCTTTTTCATACTGTGTTGAACTGTTTCCAGGTCGTTGCCAGAAGGTATGGTTATAATATTTTCTTCTCTTATGGGAAAAGACTTTTTCCCCATAAAAGAAAGATAGTACTCCTCTTTCAGTGCCGAAGAATAGCTTTTACTACCCCGCAAAAGTGCAATATTCGTGTGCCCGAGTCCTGCCAGATATTCCAATGCTTCCATGGTTCCCCTTTTCTGATTATTAAGCACAAAGTTGCACTTTACCCCCTCATTGTAGGCATTAACCAGAACAAGCGGTGTTTCCCCGGACATTTTCTCATAAAATCCACTTAAAATATTAGGGGTGGAAGGATCAAGACAGATGATCCCTTCAACATTTTTTTCTATCAAACGATGAATATAGGCCCGCTCTTCTTTTTCCGAAGCCTCCGTATCACATAGAAATAAGGTAAAACCATGTGATTTCAGATAATTTTCGATACTGGTCACCACCACGGGAAAAAACACATTAATCAAACTGGGTACCAGTACTCCTACCGTGCGAGTCTTATTGGAAATCATGCCCCGCGCGAAATAATTGGGCTGAAACCTTCTTTTTGAAATAACCTCTTCCACTTTTCTACGGGTGGCATCATGGACAGGATAGTTATTGTTTATAACACGGGAAACTGTGGAAGTTGATACTCCTGCTTCACGAGCTATATCTTTAATAGTAGGCTTTTTCTTTTTCATGTGGTGTTTACTCCCTCGTATAAGGATAAATTATTATAATCATCTTTATCAGTATATCCGTTTCAAATCTCTCTTTTTTTCTGTCGGTTGAAAATAAAAATAGCCTGAGGAGTCAAAAGTCAAAAAACTGCAGTCAAAATGGGAAAGAATGCCAGAAACCTGCTCCCGAGAAGTCAAGTTGCGCGGAGCGCAAAAGAAAAGCACCCTCTGAAAAATTACAACTTTTAATATGTCAGTCATATACGTCCCGTCGTACTTATCGGTCCTATCAATCACATTTATTCTGAAAATTCACTCTGGCGGATTCATTATTAGTGGCGCTGATGTTTGCGTGGGCGTAACAACATCCCTCTTATAACCTCCCTATTCTACTAAACAAAAAACTGATTCAGAATGTAACTCCACCCTCTTTGTTTCAAAAATAATAGCCGACCTTTTATAATCCGCACCTTCCATATAATAAAATTTTCAAACTTTTTGTCAAAATGTATCTTTTTTTATTTAAAAGTCACATAATGTTTCATTCATTTTTCTTTTTCGCATTATAATGCTCTTTATCTTGTGAAATCCGAGAAGATTTCTTATGCCCTTATTATGGGCACAAAACAAATACTTTTATACAAATGTAAGCGTTATCTGTAAAATTTTACTATAAACACTTGTAAAACAAAAATAAAAGTTTTTAATTATAGAAACCGTTTTCTATGGAAACCTTTTCTATGAGTCCAAAAAAGTCGCAAAAACATATTTTCCCGGCTGGTAAAAGCTTAAACTTCTTTCCAGAAATTACATTATTTAACAACTCAGGCAACTGTTCAATGACCTCTTATGCATGCCACCTCAATTATATTATGGCAAAAAAAAATAAACAGAGGGCGTTATTTTGTAAAACAAGAATGTTTGACATGTCTTGTTTATTGCACTTGTTTTCAAAATATTTTACAGGAAAGCAAATCAAAGGAGGAACGATACATGAAAAGATCAGCAATTGTATTGCTTGTTCTATTGACTGTTTTTTCTTTAAACGCAGCGATTGAACAAGGATGGTCAGTTCGAGAGACAGATGTCGATTGGCTCGAAGCAGAGGGTGATACCACCCGCGGCGCTTCCTTTAACCCCGACACCGGAAATGTGATCGTGGTAACCCGTGCACCGGAACCTGCGGTTAAGGTGCTGGATGGCTCTACAGGTGACCTTATTAAAAACTTGACAGAACCTGTGGATGGTTATTCAGGTGAACTGGCTATCAACAAGGTTAAGGTTTCTCAAGACGGAATGATTTTTGTCAGCAACCTGACAGAAAACGGCTCGGATCCAGTGGTTTATATCTGGGAAGGTGAAAGTGATTCAGACCCTGTTGCATATTCTGCACAGGATACAGGTAATCGTGTAGGTGACCAGATAGCACTTGCGGAAGATGATGATTTCATATATTACATCATAGGCTCTCATAAACCATTTGATGAAAATAATCTTCAAAATAATTTTCTTAAATTAACCTATGATACATCTAACAGTACTGTGACTGATGAACTCATACCTTTCGAAGTCAGAAGCTATGAAAGCCCCCTCTATTCACTTGATTATGACCTGGAAAACGACATGTTGTATGGTACTGCCGGAACATGGAACCCCCGGATGGAATTTTACCATAATGTTGACGGAACCTATGAATATCAACATCGTACCGTCTCATTCGAAGGAAATCAAAGTGCGTTGAGTAATTTGTATGGCACAGGCAATCACGAATTGGTGGTAAGAGCTCCCATGCATGTCTGGGCACCTGAAGATATTTATCTGAGAGGATTTATCGACAAAAAAGCAGGGGGAACTCCCGGCGCAGACTATTTAGAATTGGCTGATTTTCCTCTCAGCACTCATAGCAATGATTTTAACTCTAACAACACCTATCACGGATATGAAGTGGAACTTTTCGACCTTGATGAAGATCACTATGGATTAATGGTTATGGTTACAAATAATTTTGTGGAAATGTACACCATTTCTAAAGAGGCCGTTCAGGAAACAATCGATGCTCATTTTTCCATTGAAGAACTCTGGGCTGTACGTGACACTGATGTCGACTGGCTTGAAGAAGAGGGCGATGAAACCAGAGGAGCCTCATTCAATCCAGATACCGGTAATGTGATTGTAGCTACCCGGCCACCGGTTCCTGCTGTAAAGGTACTAAACGGGACAACCGGGGAAGTTATGAAGGAACTTGATGAACCAGCCGGGGGATATTCCGGGGGAGACTTTGAAATATCTAAGGTAAAAGTTTCCCAGGATGGCATGATTTTTATCAGTAACCTGACAACAGATGGTTCCGAGGCAACAGTTTATATCTGGGACAGTGAGGAAGATACCGATCCCGAAGTCTATACACCCCAGAACCCTGGTAACCGAGTCGGTGATCAGGTCGCCATCGCTGAAGATGAAGATAATATCTTTTTTATTATTGCCACTCATCTGGATTTTGCAGAAGATAACGTGGTACAGAATTACCTGAAGATCATATATGACAAAACAGACAACACCATAACTGATGAACTCATCCCTTTTGAAATTAATCATTGGATTACAGAAGATGAAAATGAGTGGGAAGCACGTCGTTTGTATTCTCTTAATTATGACCTGAAAAACGATATGCTTTATGGAACAGGCGGTTGGTGGAATCCACACCTCGATTTCTATCATAACGTCAATGGAACGTATGAATTTCTCCATGCCACTGACTCAGTAGGTGGTAACCAGAGCGCTCTGACCAATCTCTTCCCTCTCCAGATGAAAGGTCTGGGTGAATATGCATTGATCGCAAGAGCTCCTATGCAGGAATGGGCTGCTGAAGATATTTACCTTCATGCATTTATTGACGGACATCCAAAAAATATTCCAGGAGCAGAATTTACAGAGTTAGCCAGTGGCGATTTCAGTACAGATCCCAATACTGTTTTCAACTATAATGGCAACTATGCTTATGAAGTGGAGCTTTTTGAACTGGATGAAAATAATATTGGCATTTTGCTCATGATAACGAATAATGTTGTAGGCATGTACACCGTTTCTAAAGATGCTGTTCTTTCTGTCCTTGATGATGAGGTGCCAACTTTTTCACCCTACTGGAATCTTTTTGAATAAAAAAATATTATGATCCAGGAAGTGCTCCCTCCGAAAAAACTCAAGAGGGAGCGCTTCCTTTACGAAAAAGACGAACACATATGAAAAAACTTCAAACCACACAAACAGGCGTGACGCTACTTGAGTCATCAATTACAATGTACGCCTGGCATTTTTATCAAAGGTTATAAAATGTCAAAACACCTGTTTCTGATAGCACTATTCACCTTCCTGCTCCATTTTTCCTGCGTTACCAGTAAAGATGTTACTGGTTCTGACCTTAAAGATATTCGGTTATACACCATGCAAGCCAGACCCTCTTTATTACCCGGTCACAATCATATTCAGCCACTTCATGAGTATCTGGAAGAAAAGACAATTATCCTCTACTTTGACAGGCTGTTGAGAACATCAGAAAAGTCAGATGAGAAACCATATACTATTCCATGGCACCCTGATACCGCCCCTGTTTTCATAGTCTTTCTGACAAATACAGAAAACCAATTAGAATTCTGCAACCTCCCGGACATTTTACCATCCAATAAAAAGACTCTGAAAGATGAGTACATTCAAATAGATAATGGAACCCTGGAATCACAAGCACGTATCCTTGATGCCGAACAATTATTCTATAGGGCATGCCTTATTCCTCAGACCAGTCCCATTGACCTAATGGCTGATCACCTCAACGATGCACTACACTTCGCGTTTACTGGCCATCAATTGCCCGACAAAGCGTTAAAAATGGCGTATAATAATTGTAATAAATACGAAAACAGGTCGTCAATATGAAAAGATGGTCATTGAAAAAAAGGGAGGCTGTCACAGCCTGGATTTTCCTTACCCCTTCACTCATTTTATTCGCCACTTTTGTTATTTATCCCATGATCGTCTCTTTTTATTACAGTCTCTGTCAATATTCAGGTTATTCGCCTCCTGAATTCATAGGACTGGACAACTTCAGACATATTTTTCAGGACCGTGTTTTTCTCATCGCCATTGGTAATTCCTTCCTCTATCTACTGGTAACTCCCGCCCTTATTATTCTCTCAATCTTAATGGCTATGATGGTAAATAATGCCCTTAAGGGTATTAATTTTTTTCGGACCGCTTATTACCTTCCCGTTGTAACCCCCGTGGTTGTGGTTGCCATAATCTGGAGACAGATGATGAATGAGGATTACGGGCTGATCAACCAGGTTCTCCAGAATATCGGGCTTATTCAAAACAATATTCCCTTCCTGACAGGAGGACGCACATCACTTTTCTGGATAATGTCGGTCACTGTCTGGCGGGGTTTGGGATATTTTATGGTCATTTTTCTGGCAGGACTGAAAGGCATCCCTTTTCATCTCAGGGAATCTGCCAGAATTGACGGGGTAAGCAAATTTCAGGAATTTCGTTATATTACTATTCCCATGCTTATGCCTTCCATTACTCTCGCCATTGTTCTCTCTTCGATTTCTGCTTTAAGGGTATTTGAAGAGGTTTTCATGATGGTTGGAGAAAGAGGCGGAGTGAACTACAGTCTGACAACCGCCGTTTTGCGGATATATGAGGTGGGTTTTGTCATGATGAACCCCAGGCTGGGAGAAGCTTCAGCTATGGCAGTCGTTCTTTTTAGTGCCATTCTTATATTTTCCATCTTCAATCTTAGATTCTTATCAAAATGGGGGTATCATGGGGAAGTATAATCCTTATAGCAGACTTTCAAAAAGTCAGCTGTTCCTCGTATTATTCAGGAGGATCTTCTTCAATTATATTCCTCTGTGCATTGTAGCTTTTGTGATGATTTTTCCCTTTCTGTGGTTGCTTTCCCTCTCGATAAGAGAAGGGGGGAATCTGGCACAGATTACCCTTATACCTGACGGATTCACTCTCCGCAATTTCGGCAGAGCGTGGCAATATGCCAACATAGGCACCTCGTTTAAAAACAGCACCTTTTTAGCCTCATTGGCCATTTCCGGCAATCTTTTTTTAGGAGCACTGGCGGCATATCCACTGGCACGTTACCGTTTTCCCGGCAAGAACATCGTCTTTATTGTTATCCTCTCCAGCATGATGATTCCTTTCCAGCTGACCATGATTCCTCTTTCTGACCTTATCGCAAATCTGCA
>PWGE01000168.1 GCA_003554345.1 Candidatus Sumerlaeota bacterium
GCATAATTTTTGCCAATAATACATCGTCTTCAGCAAAATAAATATAATTACCTTGCACTTCAGACAATTTTCTTTCCTGTTTTAAATTTATACTCTTGGAATAAATTCCCAGGTCTTGCATAGGTATAAAAGAAACCTTATCGGTACTAAGGTATCGCATTTTGCGATACCATATCATCGTTCCTGCCTCTTTGAGCATATCCAGAGCCGATACATCCATCTTGCTGATTTTGCCCGCCTGCTTTTTTTAAGGTCGCATTTTGCGACCTCAAGTTTTTAGCTTGCTCTAAGTGCACAAATTATGATTTTATGTTTTTCCTATCCTATTTAGTTGAAACACTCATTTTATTTGAAGGTTGTCAAACTCAACATGATTTGTTTCTGATAGGTACGGCAAAAAAAATAATCCTTTCACTCAGGCGCATCAATCTCCCCCAAATAGCACATGCTACTTTCCACAGTCACCCTTCCAGGGTATGAACATCTAACGTTTTATCTGTTTGCTGTTCAACCTTTATTGTGTCTTATCTTCCTCTGATGTCAAAGCAGACAACACATGCCGGGCTTCAAGTTCGCGTTTCAACTGTTCTTCACTGGGCAGTACCCGGAGATATCTGGAGACGAAAAGCTGTTCGCTATCGTTCAGGACAGAATATCTGACAATGGTTTCATCCCTGTCAGCACAGAGAATGATGCCGAGGGTGGGGTTATCGTCTTTTCCTCGCTTGAGTTCATCAAACATGCGTACATACATGTCCAGCTGACCAATGTCCTGATGATTCAGTTTTCCGGTTTTGAGATCGAGCAGCACAAAACATTTCAGCAGATAGTTGTAAAAGACCAGGTCAATGTAAAATGGCGGGTTTCGGTGCTGATACGAAACTGTCTGCCGACAAAGCTAAAACCTTTGCCCAGCTCGAGCAAAAAGTTTTGAATTTTTGCAATGATGGCGGTTTCAAGATCATTTTCGTGCTCTTTTTCACTCTCAGGAGCCCCCAGAAATTCGAGTACATAGGGGTCTTTAATGAAATGATTGGTTGCAGTTTTTGCAATTGGCCGGGTTTCTGTCGAGGGGTTTTTCCCGGTTGAAAGCAGGCGCTGGAAAGTCTGTGTTCTGATCTGGCGTTCAAATTCACGCACACTCCAGCCCTGACCGGCAGCTTCTTTGAGGTAATAGATGCGGGCATTGTCTGACTCTACCCTCATAATCAGACGGTTATGGCTCCAGCTCAATTTGCTACACAGTGTGTAGCATTTTTCAAAGACTGAATATGTAAGATAAAATTGTCGGAAGTTGCGAAGATTAGCGTAAGAAAATCCTTTCCCAAATTCTGCTGTAAGTTCCCGGGAAAGAGACTTGAGCAGCCCTTCACCATAAGCAGCTTTTGCCTCGCCGCCCTGTTCCTGGTGCACTATCCTCTCTCCGATTTTCCAGTATGCTTCTACCATAACTGCATTAACGTTGGCGTATGCCTTTTGCCGGGCTTCATGCAGAATGCTGCGAACACTTGCAAAAAAATCACGGTCTTTTTGACCTATTTTTTTCATCCGAAATGCTCCCTGCTGTACAGTCAAAAAATCATGTACATTAAATTCTTTAAACAGGACTTGCTGATTCTTTCTATCAGAGACTTTATTTCAGGGCAAAATCAATGAATGAAATGATTTCTATTCCTTCCCTTTGTTTCTCGTTTTTTTTAGAAATAAGAACCGCCTTTTCTGTACCGTACTTTTCTGAGAAATATGAAAGACTGGATAAATCCCTTTTGTCCAACCTTTCCTTATTTTTTACCTCATAGGCCATAATATTTTTGTTGCATACTTCCAGAAAGTCCACTTCTTTATCTCCATCCCGCCAGTAATATTTTAGATCTTTTATACTGGCAACGAAACTTTCTAAAAGTGTTGCCTGCTCTGAACAATATCCCACAGCCATGTTCCACCAGTAGGGATAAACCCTTTGCAGTTTTCTCTTTGCAGAAAGGGTGCTGGGTCTGAAGTTCTTTACAATTCGGATCAGGTAGCAAAACTCCAGGTAAAAAACATGGTCATAAAGAGTTTTTTTGCTCACCCTCAGGTTTTTGGCAAGATTTTCATACTCTAAATAGGTGCCCGGCTCCATGTAAAACAGTTCTAAAAGATTAAACAGAAGGTCAACATTCATATTTTTAAATTTAGCGGTTAAATCAAGCCGTATAATTTTATCTATCAGGGTGGTTTTCAGGTAGTCTTTTATTAAGAGTTCATCCTCCCAGAAGACACATTCCGGAAAGCTCCTCGAAAAATAAAGACTGAATTCATCTTTCAATTCTCTGGCATACAGTTTTGGGCTTTTTAGATATTCCTCCTTTTTTCTTATTTCTAAAAATTCCCTGAAAAACAGGGGAGAAATGTTAATTAAAAAATACCTGCCTGCTAAATCACTTATCGCCTCTTTTTCCAGGTTTACACTGCTTGAAGAAGAAATAAAAAATTTTATATTGGGCGAAGAATCGTAAAGCAGTTTCAGCTGTTTTGCCCAGCCGTTTAATTTGGTGATTTCGTCTAAAAAGACAAATATTTCCTCGGATTTAAAGTCGATGTTGGTTAATTCAGAATACGCATGGAAAAGCTCAAGAAGATCTTTCACCTCCTTATCGAAACTGAAATAAAATATTTGCCGGGGGTCATTCTTTTTGAGCAGGTCCTGAATATTCTGGTAAAGAAGTGTTGTTTTACCGACCCTTCTCAGCCCGGTCAGAATAATGACCTGTCTGAGGCTCCTCAAGGGGATCATCTTCTGATAATACATTCTCCTGTACTGCAGAGCCAGATTTTCACTGATCTCCCCGCTTTTCCACCAGGGATTCAATAACTCCAGGGTCTCTTTGATATCTAACATGCGTTTTCCTTCCAAAACTTATCTATAAGCTGTTCGTTTTTATCTGAAAACTAATGTAATTTTAAGATTAATTTTTCACAATACAAGAAATTTCTATAATGTTACCTGAAAAATATAATGCCTCAGGAATTGAGAATGGGAATAATCCTTTTCAGACCAGCCAGATAGGAGTGATAAGATCAATAGGACGTATAGATAGATCTGACAGCCCAGAACTCTTTATTTTTTTGGCAGCCCTGGCCGATTCTGCGGGGGGCGGACTTTCAGAATAAGAATAAGATGCCGATTCCGCCAGAGGCGGACTGTAAGTCGGGGATCGGCAATACCAGGAAGGCAGAAGTGCACTCATGGTGTATAAGTTTTTAGAGCAACGTATACTATATTTTGAAGAGTTGTATTTTCAGAGGAGTTCCTCATGCCAACTCAGAAGTAGGCTCAGAAAAAAGAAGAAATTGCATCGATGGTCAGGATATTCAGGATGGGAGAGAAAAGATTGGAAAAAGATTGTATCACGCAAAGTTACGCAAAGCTCGCAAAGAAGAGGGAATGCTTTTGGAAAAGAAAAACATACAAGAAAAAGAAAATTCAACAAGAGAGGATACCGGAAAGAGAAGAGAGATATAGGCACGCAGAAACATATTGCATCGATGGTCAGGATATTCAGGATAAGATAAGAAAAAGCCGGGAAAAGATTTATCACGAATAGCCCGCCAAGCCACAAACAAAGGCATCAGGAAAAAATGGAAAAGAACGGGTAGAGAAGATGAAGGAACCATCCCCACTGTAATTAAAGCTGATCCAACTGGTTTAAAAGGCGCTTTGTATGTTCAACAAGATAGAGGGGTAATGATAGAAGCCGGCAGGGGGTTTTGACGATATCACTGGAGTTTTCTGTGATATTTAACAGGGAGGGTTTATCCGTATTAAACCGCAGTGCCAATGACGATTTGCGGGTATTGACAAACTGCCATAATGACCGTAAAGTTCCGGTTTTCCCGGATTTTACTTCTACAGGAATAATACTTGCCCCATGCGCCAGGACATAGTCCACTTCTGCCGAAGAGGATGGTTTTTCCCTTGCCCAGTAGTATAACTCAGGTGTTTCCCAGAATGGTCGCGCATAAAGTAAGTGCTGACCGATAATCTGTTCAGCCAGAGCCCCCTCATTGACGAACATTACGTCGGGTTCACGTTGTACAATGTCAGCAGATAGATCGCAAGCCCGGAGCAATAATCCCACATCTAAAAATAATATTTTAAAGCTATCTTCCCGTGCATGGGCACCCAGAGGTATTCCAGAAGATGAAGAATGACGTACCCGGTAAATTAATCTGGCGAGTTCCAGCAGATGAAGTGAACGCTTTATTTCACGGGCAGCTATATCACGGGAAATATTGACATATTTGAACTTCCTGCCTACGAGTCCCGGCAAACGGTTAAATACTATTCTGATTCGATCATAGTTCACATACTCACCATATTTATTGAAATCATCCCGTAAGGTACTTAGGATTGTTTCTTTGATACGATCTCCTTCAAGGAGCGACTTTGTTTGTACATAGGTTCTAACTACTTCCGGCATACCGCCAAGAGTAAGAAATGTCCTGAAAAGGATACTGAGTGTTTTATGAGCTGTATCTGGTATCTGGTCATTATAATTATACTCTTCCATAAAATGATTCCATTGCTCATTGTCCGTTGCATCAAGAAACTCGTTGAAAGTCATGGGACCAAGATATAAATATTCGATTCGTCCCACCGGCATCGAAAAAGAATGCTTTTCCAGGGCAAAATCCAACAGGGAGCCAGCGGCAATTATATGTAAATCAGGATATTCTTCATAAAAATAGCGGAGACGGGCAAAAACCCCGGGAACTTCCTGAATTTCATCAATAAAAAGGAGCGTGTTCCCTGGTTTTAACCGTATCCCATATTCCAACTCTATTAATTGAATCATGCGGTCAGGAGGTTCGTGAAGAATCATCTGTAAAAATTCACGATCCCGTTCTGCATTAATGGTCAAATGTTTTTTGAATTCCTTTCGGGCAAAGTCTTCTACAAGATAGGACTTGCCTACCTGCCTCGCTCCTCTTATCACCAAAGGCTTTCGACCAGGACGTTCCTTCCATTGTAACAGGTATGTATAAGCTTTTCTCTTCATATATGCACCAAATTAAGGGTAATATTGTGCATATTATGCATATTATTAAGGGTAATTCAAGGCTTTTTTTCCTGTTTCAGAAGAAGAAGTTCACATGTTTGCAATGATGTTCAAGAATTACAAAAGAAAAAATGAGAATTCAGGAGTCAGAATTCACCTGGATAATAGATACTCAAAATGCGGAAATCAATTCTAAAGAGATTTTTTATAAGTTCCTGAAAGAACCTGGATACAAGAGAAATATTTATGTCTGGTGACAATGCGCTTTATTCTGCAAGTCCATATTCCTTGACCGCCTTTTCAACAGCTTCGCACCACTTGAGAAGAGATTCTATCTCCTTTTATGTAAATGGACGGTTGATGGGGCAATTAAGTTCCTTCCCCACCCGTACAAAAAGCCCAGTCTCCTCCGCTTGTTGCCACAGCGCCTGTACCAAGAAATTATGTAACAATGTTTCTTAAAGATGTTTTGCAAATCCTACAAGATTGCATATAATTATGTAGGATTTGCACAAAAAGAGGGATGTATGAAAACTACTGAAAAAATATTCAAAATCGCAAATGAGCGCGGGATTATTCAGGCAAAAGACCTCGAAGAGATTGGGATTACAAGAAACCATCTTTATGAACTTTGTAAAAAGGGAAAACTGCAAAGGATTTCCCGGGGAATGTATATGCTTCCTGATGCAGAGATCAACGAATATCAGCCGCTTATCGAGATTACAAAAAAAATACCTTCCGCGGTGATTTGTCTTATTTCAGCGCTTTATTTCCATGAACTGACCACACAACTTCCAAATGAGATATGGATAGCTGTTCCTGTGAATACCTGGCGTCCAAAGTTTGAGTATCCAAAGCTCAATTATACGGTTTTGAATGAAAAAACATATCGTTTCGGGATTCAGGCATTCAATCTTCACGGAACTAATGTAAAAGTATATTCTCCCGCAAAAACAGTTGCCGATTGTTTTAAATTTCGGAATAAGGTTGGTCTGGATGTGGCTATTGAAGCACTTCGAGAAGCCTGGCTTAACCGCAAAATAACGATAGATGAGATTGCCGAAGCTGCTAAGGTGAATCGTGTTTTCAAGATTATGAAGCCTTATCTGGAGGCAATTGTATGACTCCCAATATTCCTCATTCAATTTTGGCAAGGTTGAAAAATCGGGCTACAGAGAACAGGGAGGATTTCAATGTGCTGCTTTCTCGTTATGGAATGGAAAGGTTTCTCTATCGACTTAGTATTTCCGCCCACCGTGACACCCTTATCCTCAAAGGGGCCAGCTTGTTTTTGGTCTGGAAAGGACATAGCTTCCGTGTAACAAGAGATGCGGATATGCTTGCGACAACTTTTTTTGATCCGGAAAAGCTGGAAACTATTTTCAGAGAAATCTGTTTAATAACATGTACAGAAGATGGGATGATATATAATTCTGAATCTTTAAAAACAGAAAATATCCGTGAAGGACGAGCATATCAAGGAATACGCATTTCACTTGTTGGACTCTTAAATCGGGTGAGAATTCCCATTCAAATTGATATTGGTTTCGGAGATGCTGTAACTCCAGCTCCCGAAGAGATAGAATATCCGACAATTTTAGAAAATCCTTCTCCGAAGTTAAAAGCATATCCACGAGAGACCTTGCTTGCAGAAAAATTTGAAGCGATAATTACGCTTGGAATTGCAAACAGCCGAATGAAGGATTTTTATGACATTTGGTTGTTGTCTAAACTGTTTTCTTTTGATGGGGAAATATTGTGTAGTGCCATCCGGAATACCTTCTCTCGGAGAAACACCCCTCTTCCTGTTTCAAAGCCTGCAGCTTTTATGCCGGATTTTTATGAGGAGCCTCAAAAGAGAGCTCAATGGAAAGCGTTTATCACAAAGTCAAAACCAGAGCTTGTTCCGGGAGATTTTTCTTCTGTAATAGAAGAAATTTCCAGCTTTTTACTACCCATAACAGAAAGGCTTCA
>PWGE01000214.1 GCA_003554345.1 Candidatus Sumerlaeota bacterium
AACCATATCCCTGGCGTAGGTGATGTAACCTTTTGAAGTTCAGGGACATTGCCTCGGTTCCATCTTTATTGACGGTGTAAAAGGGGTATGGAAATACCTTTCGTATCCCCTGATGTATATGGTGGATCACTGTAACATAGCGTCCATCCCTATGATCATTGTACATGAATACGGGGCTTTTTTTATCTATCCAATTGAGCATACATCCCTGCTGCCAGTTCCATGCCCTAGTTTCCCCTATAACATGTTGTTTTCCGTCGGTGTGATCTAAATAACCGATGATACCTTTATTCTCGATGGTAGGATGTGCCCCCAATAGTGGAACGGATAGGTATAACAGATATCTTTCAGAACTATCCCAGGGTGATTTATCGTAATATCCAAAGAAAACGTGACTACTTGGATTCTGGATAACGGAAGATATCGATACATTTTCGTTCAACTCATACTTTGTGCCGATGTCCTTAGGATTTTTTAAATAGTATAGGCAATCGTTCATAACAAAATATAGCCGTCTTACGGACCTAAATAGTAAGTCGTTTTTGCGTATCGTTTTATCTAAACCTTCACTTACAGACATATCTGCATCACCCTACATACCGGCATCGTCGGCCCCCCTTTTGAAAAAGGATACAAGGTATCCTAAACTCCAACCCAAGTTTATCCCGGTCATCACTATCCAGCACTGAAGAGATAGGCCAAGATATGTTTCATCTATGTGTTTGTGGATAAGATATGTGACAGCCAGGAAAGTGAGGAAAAATCCCAAAAGAATCAACAGAAGTATGTATGGAAAAATAGGAACCAGTGATAATAGGAGTAATCCGATCAATGTGGAAAAGCGGGATATCTCCTTCCAACCCATACGTCCCTTGTGTCTTTTAAGTAGATTGTACTCCTTCTTTCCATTTTTGAATTCCCTTTTCATCAACGACATGAGTGTAGATGGATCCTTGTGATAACCGATAACGTCCTTTTTCAGTAGAACTTTCCACCCTGCATCTTTGATCCTCCAAGATATATCCTTATCGGTACTGACTTTTTTTTCAGTCAAACCTCCAACATCCTCCAACGTTTTTCTTCGATAAGCGGAACAGCCTCCCTGGATCCAATCGACTTCACCCTTATCATCTTTCCTCAACTCATAAAGCATCTCCTGTATAGTACCGTAGGCCCTTGTAGCCCAGCCACCACCTTTTGATTTCAGCACACCACCGACAGCTCCAACCTCCTCCTTTTCGAAGGGTTCGACGATCTTTTCAAGAAATTCTTCCTCCAACACCTCATCGGCATCTATGATGACCACTATGTCCCCTTTTGATCTAGCTATTCCTGTTCTCCTGGCTTTTCTGTGTCCGGAATGAGAAAGTGTTATGATCTTCAATGCCAAATCATCTTTGAACCCTTTTACGATCTCAACGGTTTTGTCCGTGGAACCGTCATCCACGAATACCACCTCGAAGTCCTGAAGTGTCTGCTTTGTAAGACTGTGCAAACATTCACCGATGTTATCTTCCTCGTTATAGGCGTTTATAACTACAGAGGTCTTCATTACTGCCAACGGTCACCTAAAACAACGGAGTGGATATAAATATTGTCGGTGGTCCCGATCATTTTTTATCAGCTTTCCGTTGATTGGACTCACATGGTCACACATCTAAACGCAAAATATATTACCTCATCACGATTGTAGTGGGTTCAAACATGCTCATATCTGTGATTATAACCGTCAAGAACGAAGAAAGAGATATGCCGGACCTGCTGGACAGCCTGGTGGTTCAGGAGAAACCAATCGAGATAATAATCGTCGATGCCCACAGCGAAGACCGAACGGTAGAGATCGTGAATGAGTATGCGAAGCAATATGACTTTGTCAAACTATATGTCCAGGGTGGTACTAGAGGTAAAGGAAGGAACTATGGTGCCAAAAAGGCAGAAGGCGAGCTTTTAGCTTTCATCGATGGTGACGAGATAGTCAATCCATTCTGGGCTGAGGAGATGCGTAAGAGCGCGAAGGAATACGACATCGTGGCAGGAAAGACCGTGCAGATCGGTTACCACGCCTTCGAAGAACTCGAACGTGTGGAACTATACTACAAAGGATATGATGTTACCTATCCATCCTGTAACCTTCTTTACGACAAGGAGTTGTTTCATAAGATAGGTGGATTCGATCCCTGGTTCATGACGGCTGAAGATATCGACCTGAACTACAGGGCGGTAGAAGCCGGTGGAGAGATCGGTTACAACAAAGATGCCATCGTTTACCACAGGACTAGAGGGAGCTTCTATGGCTTTTTTAAACAAGCCTTCTGGAACGGTTTCGGAAGAAAGCAGCTGACCATGAAGCATGGTAAGTTGTGGTCGAATTATTCCCCCGCTCAGATGCTCGATCACAGCATGGACCTCTGGTATATGCTCAGGATGCCTCCCGCATTTCTTGGATACCTGGGATGTAAATTATTTGGGACTAGACCTGGAGAATCGGATAAACCGATGTGATTCACCATCAATCCCGGTAAATCTCGACTTTCAGAGATGGTGTGCTCTTTGATCGTTCCCAATAAGTGGTATCTTTACCAATTTTTTTGGCAAAACCAAGGGCTCCATGCGGTATCCTTTTCAACAGCCCTCTAAATATTTTTGATCTGTTTAGGCTGTATGGTACATAAAAATACATCAAGGACCAAAAAATCGTCCATGCATCCCACATAGTCTTCAATGGACCCATCCGATGATCCTTGTGGTGAAAATTTACTCCATATACAGGTACTCCTCTCCCAAAATATTTGGCTATTTTAAAAAAAGAATCTAAACCGATCTTTTTCTCCACACCTATTGAACTTGCCATCCTATCCGCATCTGCATCCCATACTTTGAAAAATCCATCTGAGATCATTTCATTCACAATGTCACTCCCTCGTTCGGTGCGGACGACTATCTCAGAGAGGCCTCCTTTAAGATCATATCCGCTACTTTTAACCATCGAGTGCATTGTACTCATTCGGCAATCTCCACAAGAGATGTCTGAAAATTCGTTCGCCTTATCAAAGCACAATTTACACCGCCAATCGGTGAAGAATGGTCTTGGATTTAAACGGCTGCGATCGGCCGGTATATCAAATATGTCACCATCTTTATTAACCATACGCATATCACAGGGCCAACCCTTCCATTCTTTGCTCCTATGTCGAAATTGAATTATTTCATCCTTGGGCTGCCCGATCTTGTAACACATCTGATCGTGAAAGTGATACGTGAACACCCCAAGACAGTGTAATCCTACGTACAGTTTTATTTTTTCACTAAGTTCTGGATATATGGTTTCAGCTTTCCTCATCGCTTGGATCTGACAGGAAGTGCCAACAAAGGCATAATAACCATCGACATCTAAGATCTCGCGGATCATTTCTGCTGCAGGAACTGGATTATACTTTGAACCAACCGCTGATAAAATTTCTGACCTACTTCTGGCGATATATGTTTGTGGAACAAAAGGAGAATCCTCTCTCCATCTGGTTACCACAGCTCCGTCTATTATGCCATTGTCCAAGCAATACAATAATAATGTAGAAACAAAACCACCACTCTGGCATCGCTTTAGGATCCCCTTCATATTAGTGAACCCTGCGAAAAGTTCCTTATGATTGCCTAAAGCAACGTGCTGTGGTAGCTCTCCAAAAATTCTTTTTTGATGTCTAACGTAATCGAATCCATGCCCTGGACATACTTTTACACACAATCTACATCTGTTGCAAAGATCCTCCTCGATTTTGGGAACATATATTCCGTAATGATCCACTTCCATTTCGATGCAGTTTTTTGGACAGACCCCGGCACAGGCTCCACACGAAGTACAAAGCCATCGATTTACAACGTCTTCGACTGTTTTTATATTGAACTTATTTTCTTCATCCATATCCTATTACCCACATTCATCCAGAATATTTTTCTATAGCTATTTAATCAAGCAGATTACTTATTAAAATAAAAACATTTGCTTTGATCTTTATACCTTTGTATAAGATATATGGGTATGTTCTACCGATCTGGGAAAAACTTAATTTTATCCTCCTGATTTGCTTAGGAGATAACCATAAGGTGAACACATGAATATTGACGAACTAAAAAGTAAGTTGGGAGAGGAAACGGCTGCCGTTTGTATAGTGGGGATGGGGTATGTGGGTATACCTCTAGCAAAAGCGTTCTCAAAACATATCGATGTGATAGGTTTCGATATAGATGGCAAGAAATTAGAGACGATAAAGGACGATCTTCATGGTGTTGAACTCACTGATAGAGAAACGGATATCTCAAAGGCTGACTTCGTCATCGTCTGCGTACCTACACCCGTTAGGAGGACCAAGGAGCCCGACCTTAGCTTCGTAGAATCCGCATCCCGTACCGTCGGTAGAAATATGAGAACGGGTACGGTGGTCGTCTATGAAAGTACTGTTTACCCCGGTGTCACCGAGGAGCGTTGTCTTCCCATCTTAGAAGAAGAAAGTGGTATGAGATGTGGTGACGAATTCTCCATAGGATATTCTCCAGAGCGTGTTAACCCTGGTGATAAAGAGCACGACGTAGATCAGATAACGAAGATAGTGGCTGGGAAAACACCGGAGGTTGGTGAAGTATTGAAGGAACTATATTCCCTGGTAACCGATGTCTATCTAGCAGACAGTATCAAGGTCGCTGAAGCGGCTAAAGTGATAGAGAACGTGCAGAGGGATCTCAACATCGCACTGATGAACGAACTCTCGGTGATATTCTCGAAGATGGGTATAGACACCAAGGCCGTGCTCGACGCCGCAGCCACCAAGTGGAACTTCCACAGGTACAGTCCCGGTTTAGTAGGGGGACACTGCATCCCCGTGGACCCATATTACTTGGTGTACAAAGCAAAGGAGATGGACTATCACCCACAGGTGATATTGGCAGGTCGTTCCATAAACGATCAAATGCCAAAACACGTTGCCTGGGAATCCATAAAGGCCATCAACAGGAGCGGAAAGGGATTGAAAGGCTCCAAAGTGCTCATCATGGGATTGACCTACAAAGAGAACGTTCCAGATACCCGGGAATCACCTGTGAAAGGACTGATAAAGGAACTGAAAGAGTTCGAACTGGACGTTTATGGATACGACCCATTGCTCACGGATGAAGAGATCGAAAATTTCGGAGCGAAGCTCTCCGACCTGAAGAGTATGCGAGCTGATTGTATCATAATGACGGTTGCCCATGATGATTTCAAAGACCTATCTATAGAAGATATCAAAAGTATCACGGAGGATAATCCGGTTCTTGTTGATGTGCGTGGGATATTTGATAGAGAAGAATGTGTAAAATCAGGTTTGCAGTATGTAACACTCTGATGATGACGAAATATAGGGTAAAAATATATAAAGGCCTATGCTGATGTAGGGGCCGTGATAACCTTGAAAAGAGAAATTGTGAATCATAGAGCGAAGAAGGAATCAACGTTCAAATGGTTTATATTGGCAATAATACCACTTGTGAACTTGTACGTTCTATGGAAGATGGCAGAAGTTATCTCAGGGCACGAAAAGTTCATATCAGGACAATACGAAGCTGTGCACCACCGATCTGAAAAAGAATCCACAGTGAAGTGGTTTATACTAGGGATAATACCTCTGGTGAACTTATACGTACTTTGGAAGGCAGCTGAGGTAATATCGGGGCATGAGAAGATAATCACGGGACAATATGAAGCTGTAAACCACAGAGGACAAAAAGAATCCACGGTGAAATGGTTCATACTTGCCATAATACCCTTGATAAACTTGTATGTACTTTGGAAGGGTGCTGAGGTAATATCGGGACACGAAAAGGTATTTCGCGGTCCAGAACAGCACGCACAATATCCACAAGGTCAGTATCAACAGGGTGAACAACAATACCAACAACAACAGTACCCACAGGGTGAACAGCAATATCAACAACAACAGTACCCACAGGGTGAACAGCAATATCAACAACAGCAATATCAACAGGGCGGATCCCAGGGAAACCAATGTCCGGACTGCAGCCAGAACATGCGTTGGATAGGCGAATACGACAGATGGTACTGTGACAACTGTCAGACTTACAAATAGGAAAACCACTTAAACCTCTTTTCTTTTTATTTTGATCACTAAGGGAGAAAAGTATATATCTACTTTATATGTAAATGTTTAACGGGGTCGTTAAAGATGTTCCAATTTGTAGATAAATCGTATCGCCTGTTCTCAGCTTATGAAGAGACGGTTCGAACAGAGTCACATGTATGGTGGCTTGGGTTACTGTTTATGATAGGGATGATCTTAGTAATCATATGGATAGCCATCTGTGTTTGGATGTATCGAGATGCTAAAAAAAGGGGAGAGGAAGCGATCTGGTGGTTGATACTTGGGATCATAGCACCTATCCTCGGTTTGATAATTTGGTTGGTCGTAAGACCCAGTATGGAAGAAGTAAGGCAGAAAAGGTCGATTCAACAGACCTATAGATATCCATCATATCAACAGAGCTACAAACATCCAGAGTATGTTCCACCTCCCCCTCCTGATTATCAAAAATATCCACCACCCCCGCCACCCAGTTATCAACGTTAACCATCAAAAGACTATGATCCATAAATTGTAAGAGATGTAAAATAACGTATACTTAAACAAAAAAGAAAACATACCATAGATAGCAATACATAAATATGATAAATGATATGTATAGTTATAGACATAACTTTTATGTAATATGAATGCATTGTAAATTCATGAAAGGAAAATATGTTACTGAAGTGAAGAGATGGATGACTAAAGAATAACTAGTAACCGAAATCAAAGATAGAAAAGTGGAGAAAAGAGTTCTTGAACGATTATATTTTATTAAATATCTGTATGAAGGAGATAGTGTACCAGAAGCTTGTGATAAAGTAGAGATTTC
>PWGE01000020.1 GCA_003554345.1 Candidatus Sumerlaeota bacterium
AAGCCGCAATTCACCAATAATACCAGTCATAGTATAAAACCAGGGAGTGGAAGGTTCAGGAATTTGAGGAGAGGTTGGCAACCAGGTCAAACCTGTATCCTCCCAGGTCATCCATCTTTTCCATCCTTCCATTTCTACCACATGCAGGTCACAGTTGATATCAAATTCTTCGTTAAACATCCTGGCCAATTCTCCAATGGTCATACCATGACAATAGGGAATAGGATAATAGCATACAAAAGAACCATATTCTGTAGCTATATTTCCATCCACGTATTTACCGGTAAGAGGATTGGGGCGATCGAACACAACAAATGGGATATCATTTTCCTTAGCTGATTTCATAGAAGCAGCCATAGAGGAAATGTAAGTATAAGAACGACTTCCGATATCCTGAATGTCGAACACAAGGACATCTACATCTTCCAGCATCTCCTGGGTAGGAGCTTTTACCGCTCCATAGAGACTGAAAACAGGCAGACCGGTCACTTCATCGATAAAGGTTTCCACCTGTTCTCCAGCTGGAATTGTCCCACGCACGCCGTGTTCCGGCCCATACAGAGCAACCAGATTCACATCGGGAATGCGCATCAACACATCAATAGTGGGTTCTACTTCCCGATTAACCCCTGAATTGTTAGTAATAAGACCGACATTTTTCCCTTTGAGGATACCACCCTCTTTCTTTTCGATGACATCTGCACCTAATTTCACACGCGGACCCTCCTCTCTGTCAATTTCTCTTGATTCAGGAGAATCATGAAATACCACCTCATATTGTCGACAGGCAGTATTTACCAGAAATATCATCCCCAGAACCATCAGGCCCATAAGTAATAATAAAGTTTTTGGACGCATGGCTTTCTTAACTCCTTGAATGTTTTATCTGAAAGGTAATTTTATATTATTTCAAATAAATAACAACACCCCTTCCCCACTTTCTCAAAAGAAGCATTCATTATTATCATTTGACACATGAAAAGTGCAGTAAATACCCGTATGAGAGGGCTTATTCCGAAAAGACAACAGGACCAGATCAACATAATCGCTCTTATCAGGACCTGTTTTTACTGGATGAATTTCATCAACATAAAAACCATGCTTTTCGGCAGTCACTAATATCTCCTGCAAACGAGAAGGAATATGTATCAAATAAAGCCGACTGTCTTTTTGTAGCAGCGAAGCAGATATTCTGAATACATCCTCCAATTTTAGCGACACTTCATGACGGGCCAGTGCCCGGCTGTAATAAGGAGACAACCGTCCCTCACCAATTCGATAATAGGGTGGATTACAGACTATAACAGAAAACTTTTTACGTAAAATCCGGGGTAAAACCCTGCCATCAGCAATCATGAAGTAATAATGAGAAGGAAGCGGCAACCTTTTCTTCCAGAGAGAGAGATAAGCAGGATTGACATCCACGGAAAGAAAAAGGCGACAATGGAGCTGTCGGCTCATAATATATCCTTCACCACATCCTATGTCGAGTACTTCGTCCCTGGATGACAATCTGACAAACTCATTCAATAAAAGAGCATCCGTCCCGGTTTTATGGTGCTTAATCACCTTTCTCCTGGTAAACTATTCGAAACCCGATAAAATTACAATGGGTATCCTTGTGAAAATGGCTGCGATTAGCTGTTCGCAATTCTTCCGGATAAGAAAGCCATGCCCCTCCTCTTACTGCCGCATAAGGGTTTTCAGCATCATACCACCAGGGATGATAGGTCATTCCCGTGCGAAAAATAGAACTGTAATAATCCGAGCGATAACTATCAAGGCACCACTCATAAACATTTCCTGAAAAATCATACCCTCCATAAAAAGAGACTGCTTTTTCAGTGCCCCTATTTTTCCCGTTATAATATCCCACAGGTGTAAGCCGGGGAGGAGGTAACAATACCTCGTCTTCATAGGTATTATAATTGGCCAGTTTTTCAGAAAGCTCTTCCTGTTGAAATCCATATTTTGTCTTTCTGTTTTCCTCAGGATTCCAGCCAGCAGCCTTTTCCCATTCACATTCAGTGGGAAGACGGAATCCTGCCACCCCCTCCTCAAAGGTCTTACTTTCAAAATGAAAAACTGAATCCAGCCCATATTTTTCATTAAGCCATTCGGTATAAGCCAGTGCACCAAACCAGGTCACCTCAATCACCGGATAATTTACAGAAGAATCTGGCACATAAAAGCTGTTTGATTCATAATAAATTGGGGTGTCCTCATCAGCTTCAGCAGTCTGGGCAAGGATTATCTCCGGACTTTGGTAATAGATGTTCCCATTTTCAACTCTGATTCTCTCATCTTCATACCATTCATTAAGAAACAACATATACTCTTCATTAGTAACAGGATAAGGATAAATATAATAATCGGGTAAAGTTATTATATTCGGGGGGTACTCATCCTCATCATAATAGGCAGTGGCAGACCCCAGCACAAAATCTCCTTTTTCCACAAAGAGCATCTGATCCAGTTTATCAGGTAATGAGGAGCCATATATTAAAAAAGTCCCTCCTGTTTCAAGTATAAAGAAAAAAACAAGCCCCAACAAAGGAAGTATGTCCTTAATTTTGCTCATTAACTATTTTTTTTATTGCCAGCATGTCTTCCCATGCTTCTTTACGAATCCTTGTATTATGGGGGTTTCGAATAATATAAGAAGGATGATACGTGGGAATGACCGGAATATCTTGAAAAGCCCCCTTTTTGCCCCTCAGCAGGGAAATAGGCGTACTGGTTTTCATCAACCATTGGGCTGCAAAAGTGCCTAACCCGCAGATAACAGAGGGGTTAATAATTTCTATTTGTTTCAGTAAAAAATGGGAACAGGCTTCAACCTCTTCTCTTTTTGGATTACGATTACCTGGAGGACGGCACTTAAGGATATTACAAATATACACTGAATTTCTGGGCAAATCGAGAGAGCGGGGATTTTCAATCATTTCCGTTAATTTCCTTCCTGCTCTTCCCACAAAAGGCCTTCCTGTTTTATCTTCTTCTCCTCCCGGTGCTTCACCAATAAACATAACCCCGGCATCTTTCTTTCCCTCCCCAAACACCAAATTCAACCTGCTCTTACACAACGCACATGCCTTGCACTTTTCGGCTTCTTTGCGAAGAACTTCCATAGCCTCTTCCCCGGTCTTGGAACCTCTCTGTCCGGTTTGACCAGATCTAATATTTTTTTTTAATCCCACTTCTGTCAAACCCAGTAACTCATTAAATTCTTTCTGCAAATATTTTTTATCCTTTTCATGCATTATAGACTGACCCCTTTCTTATGTTATAATAAACGAGTTTCCAAACACGACACAACAGGCACAAAAATGGAAATTAAAGGTTTTCAGGGTGTATCAATTTTAGATTTTCCAGGCAAAATTTCCAGTATCATTTTTACAGGTGGCTGTAATTTGCGGTGCCCTTTCTGCTACAATGCAGAACTGGTATTAGACGCACAAGCTCTTCCCACGTATCCTTTAGATGATATATTTTCTCTTCTCGAAGAGCGAAAAAATTTTATAGATGCCATTGTCATTACAGGAGGAGAGCCTACCCTTCATCAGGGTATAACAGATTTCTTACTTCGTTTAAAAAAGAGTTTGCCTTCCAAGAAAATCAAACTTGATACCAACGGTTCTTTTCCACGACGTTTACTCACGATCATTCAGCAAAGACTTGTCGACTATGTAGCTCTCGATTATAAAACCCCCCTTTCTGACGTTAATATTATACAGGCTCCACCCGACTACGCCGACTGCTGGACCGAAAGTCAAAACATTTTAAGAGATTCTTTATCATACTCCTTTTACGAATACAGGACCACTCTTTTCACACCTTATTTTGCTTTACCTGTATTACAGGAAATGGCCTCTCTCATCAAAGATGAGGAACAGTGGTTCTGGCAAAATTATTTTTCTACGAACTCGAAGGTAGACCCTGCTTTTGACGGTCAGCCCTTAACAACCTCCACTCTTCAGGAATGGAAAAAGCACATTGCAAAGCCGGGAATCACTATCAGGGGAAATACTTAAAGGTAACCCTTTCCCGTTTTAATCCCTTTCCTTTTTTTCATTCCTATTTCCAGGCCGGCTTATTTTTCTGAGTTTATGAACCCATCGCCGGGAATAGAGATAATACCTGATTATTTCCCACAACGAAAGGGGGGTGGTTTGTATTTCCACGCGCTGGGCCCGAATAGCATCAAACACCCCTTTTATGCTCAACTCTTTTACTTTCAACAAAGAATATGTCTTGCCAAACTGTTGAAGGGTATGCGCATCAGAAGAACCAACCAGCGGCAAATCATATTTTCTGGCCACCTCTATTGCTTTTTTATTCAGATTAAAACCAGGAGCATGAAAATGACAGTGCTCAATGGCATCAAAAAAGTCAATATATTGAAAAAGCTTATCTTTTAAGCAGAATTTCCCCGGGAAAAAAGGATGAGGAGCAATTACCAGTCTTTTTTTTCCGACATATTTTTTTAATTCTGAAAAAGTATTAATATGTTGTCGCGGAAAGTTATAAAGCAAAACATGCTTATTTTCAATAAAAGCCTCTTCTCCGGGAATAAGAAGAATATTATTTTTGCGGGCGTATTCAAAGGTGGCGGGATCATCAAACAGTAACCCGTGATTGGTAAAAGAGAGAACCTGAAATCCTTTCTCAACCGCCATATCAATATACTCGCAGGGATGGGGCAAAACAGGAATGCCAAAATGCTTTTCCATATAATCAAATTGATTATGTATGTGAAAATCTGCTTTGACCGTCTTATAATTATATACAGTCATGGAAAATAACCTGAGTCTCCACACTTATAGAAAAAATCTTGGAAATTTGTTTAAAAGTTGGTTAAATTTAGATGTTCGTAACATAGTATTGATTATAACATAAGGGAGCGTATTAATGAAGCGCATACTTTTCATAGCGTTACTGGCAGTCATATGTATGGTTGCTTTTTCAGAGAGGATTATTCATGTAAACAAAAACGCCACAGCCCTTCCAATAGACGGCAGCAGCTGGAATAATGCCTACCGTTCCTTAAGAGCCGCTTTACAGGAAGCCAGAAGCGGGGATACCCTCTATGTGAGTGCTCACACGTACCAGGAAAACAATCTTTCTATGAGGGATGAAGTAACCATCATCGGCGGCTTCATTGCAGGAGCCAATGAACCGAGCGGCATTACAAAAATAAACGGCGGCAACGCTGCAGGTCATCCCGCCCTCATTTTCGGGGATTATGCTCATATTGAAAACCTGGAGATCCATAACTCCTACACTGCCGTCCACGCAGAAAGAGTGATGGCTTATCGAATAAAAAACTGTTATTTTACTAATAATGTGACCGGTGTTTTTCTAAAAGACACTGATCAAAGAGCCTATCACCTACCTTTTGAAGCCGGTGTGATTGAAAAGAGTTCTTTTACCAACAACTCTTACGCAATCACCGGATTTAATGACTACTCTGATATTAAGAATAACTATTTCTCTGATAACTCTTCTTATTCCGTTTATTTTAAGAGTCAATCTCAATCACAAATTTTTAACAATATATTCGAAAATGAAGAAAACAGCGTCCAGGCAGAATATTCAGACACCCGTATATTCAGCAATAAATTTAATAACATATCATATGCCGCCATCCAGCTTTTAAATCACGACAGGTCGCACATATATAATAATATTATTGAAAGCTCGGATATTGGCGTAAAACTCAACCAGGATCAGGGCAAGGTATTCAACAATCACCTGAAAAATAATTATTACGCTGTTTACGGGGAAAATTACGCAAGCAGTCGGGTGGGGGAAAACAATATATTTACCGATAACCAGGTAAGTATTTTTACATCAGATGCAACTTTGCGGGTTTCCGGCAATGATTTTTCCGGAGCAGATATCGACTTTGAATTAGTGGATTCAAACAACAGGATATATGCCAATACTGTAAAAGACAATCAATACTACGTAGGACGCTTAACCGGTCGGGAAAACAGCATTTACAACAATTTCATCCATAACAGTAACAATCTGTTTTATTTTGATGCAGCTGCTGTAAATTTCTTTAACAATACCATTGTACGTTATGATGAAGGGTTACATTTTCGCAGTGTAGATGCTGTTAAACCAGCCTATATTTACAACAACATATTCTGGGTTCCTTCTCATTCCGATGTTGCAAATGTTAGTCTTGAAAATTCACCGTCCGTCACTATCAGTCATAACATGTATCAAAATGAAGCGCCGGATGAAGATGACCATCCCATAAGAGAAACCATTGATTCACCTTTTCGGAACACTGACAAAGGTGATTACACCCTCCACAAAGAATCAGAAGCTATTGATGCCGGGAAAGACAATCTTCGGGTAGATTTTTCTGTGGTTAAAGATAAAGCCGGCAATTCCAGGTGGCAATTCACTCGTCCGGAAAATCTTCCTCCTGATCAGGCAGTTCTAACAGATGATATAAATATCATTGACCTTGGGGCTTATGAATATCAATCCCCTTTACCTGAATTTACAGAGTACATAGAGATGAAGAAGGAGCGTGATCCTTCTATTCAGCCCGTAAACTGGGAAGCAGGCTCCACTGCCACTTATGATGGGCTGCATCACATAGAGCTGGAAGAAATAACCAACAATATATCATATTTAAAAACCTATTTCCCGAAAGATACTTCCCTGTATGATCCCCATATGTTTTTGAATATGGCTGGAAATACGTTTGATGCAGGCTGGCACAGAATTCTGGTGTTTCGCCTTTACTCCCCTGTCACCAGAGAAGAGGCACTTCAATTTTATTTTTATGATGAAGAAGACACTCATTATTCTACCTCGTTTATTGATTTACAAAAAGGCTGGAATGTGATAAAATTGAATATGGCGGAGTTGGATGAAGAATGGGCACATAAGAAAATTGGC
>PWGE01000009.1 GCA_003554345.1 Candidatus Sumerlaeota bacterium
AATTCGCCGTTTGTGATTTCTGCTGCTTCTTGAAGTTGTAGGAAGTACTTCTGATCTGTTCTTTCTCGAGGGGGGAAAATGGATACTGAATCAATCTGTTCCTTGAATATTATGGGAAAAATTGCCACATCATGCTCTTCTGCAAAGAACGCAGCCTCCAGAGGTTCGTATTGACCAAGATTTTGTTCACCATCGGTAAGGAGAATAATATTTTTTGTTATTTCATCGTGAAGATTGGCAGGCAACAATTCTTCCAGATGTAGATAATGTTGTTGCACTATGATAATAGCATAATGTAATGCATCACCGATTGCTGTTCCCTGTTCGGCGGGTCCAGCAACTTCGACAGTATCTATTACCTGTTTAAGGTGAGTAATGTCGGAAGACAGGGGTGAGTTGAGATGAGCAAAGGCAGCAAAGGTGATCAGTCCTACATCTCCCTGCCCGGCATGTTCTAAGTACTGTTGCAATGCTTTTCTGGCAGCATTCCACCGTGTGGTGTGTGTGTTCATGTAATACACCGTTTCTTTCATACTTCCTGATCTATCAAGGAGTAACAGGGAAATAGAGGGGGGTGTGGGACTCGGTTTCCTTCTTTGCTCACTTTGAGGTCGAAGTAAGACTCCTGTAAAAAGAGCAAGACTCAAGCTGTAGCACAAGAAAGGAAGCCAGAGTTTATATTGACGCCCCTTTTGTTTTAAAGGTTTTCCCTGCATGATATGAGGCCATTTTATAGAGGTGAAGCCACGTTTCTTGAAGCCAGTATACAGATAAATGGTCAGGGAAAGAAATCCGAGGCTGATAAGGAGAGGAAGTGGTTCTGTTATCATCTATGGACCCTGCCTTGAAATTCCCGGGAATAATAGCGGATAATTTTTTCCAGACGGTATAAAAGTGACTCCTCATCTCCCTGTGGCACCGAAACCGGCGCATATTTCATAGTTTGAGCCCGCGATAAAAGTTTTATGATGAATTTTTTGTCTTCCTCTCGTAGAGGAATAGTGAGGTGGTTATTTTTTATTATTTCTTCTATGGTCATTATTTGCAGGTTAATACTATGAGTTTGGTAGAGGAACTGTTTTATTGCCTGGATGAGTTTTGTATAAAAGAGTCGATTATCAACTTCAAAAAGTCTTTCTCTGCTTATTTCACTTAATGTGGTGAGCGGATATTCGGGAAGTGAAGAATGGGTGCCTTTTTGTTTGCAATATAAGAAGATAATAACGGTGCCTATGAGTCCGGTTATAGTGACAAAAAAGACGTAAAAAATTGGTCTTTGATAGAAAACCGGTGTGGAAGGTCTCATGATGTCGGGAGAAGGAGGAGAGTGTGGCGTTTGTGAAGAAGCTGATAATGGTTCCACCTGTACTGAAACAGAACAGAGAGAAAAGGAGTGTTGACGGGCAGGAAGGTCAATTGCTGTGAAGTATGCCAGGGCATCTGATAAAGTAATAGTTCCACTTTGCAACGGTTGGAGTACTACATGGTATCCCTGTACATTGGCTTTTTTAGATACAGAGGGTAAAGGGGAAAATGATTGTACATATAACTCGGGAAGAAAGAGGTGAGGACGTAAAAAAAGCTCATATTGGGTGTCATCTGTCTTTTGAGAAGCGACTAAAACGATCTCCCAGTTTTGAGATAAATGAATGGTATCCTCTTTATAAGCAATCCATAATGAAGGTGTTTGATGGTTATTTTCTATTTGCACATGATGCCATTTATTGTAGTGTTCATTAAGATAGCTTTGTGGCTCACCGGCCATGAGGAGCCATGTTCCAGGTCCACCTCCTGTAATGACCATTATTACGATGAAAAGAATGGATGGGACAATACACTGGAAACTCATCTGACTGATCTTTTCTTTCTTTTTCTTAATAGGTGTAAGAGGGAAAGGAGATAATTTTGGCGACTTGAAATAGAGATGAAATCGCCCCTGTTTTTTTGAAAAAGACGGCGAACCATTTTTTCGTGTTCCTCCAGATTTTCACCAATCTTTTGCCGGATCTTTTTTCGACTGAAATCCATCCAAACCCTCTTTTTGGTTTCCGGATCCTGGAATGGAAGGTATCCCAGGGGAGGAATCTCTTTTTCCCATTGATCATACAACATGATACCGATGAGACTATTGCGGGCAGATAAAGAAGAAATTCCTTTATCAAAGTCTGAACTGAAAAAATCTGAAAGAAGAAAAATAATATTATGACGGGTACGAAGATGCTGATAAAAATCACAGGCGGCTTGAATATTGGTTGTTGATGCAGAGGAGCGGGCGGTCAATATCTCCTCGGCAATTCTGGAGACAGGATAGCCGGTTTTTCTGGGTGGCAAATATGTCTGTACGTGGTCACTGAATAAAATCAATGCGATTCGATTATTATCATATAAAGCGGAAAATGAAAGTAAAGCACATATTTCAGCGACTCTCTCCCGCACAAGCCGTGCAGGATTAAAACTCATCGAAGGACTGATATCGACAAGAAAAAAAACATTTTGTCGATGTTCTTCCTGGAAGAGCTTTACATGAGGTGTGCCCAGCCGGGCGGTTACGTTCCAGTCTATATGGCGAATATCGTCTCCATGTTGGAAGGGACGCACTTCGCTGAATTCTAACCCTTCTCCTTTAAAAGCAGAAGAGTAGATTCCGTGAAAAAGATGTTGAGCTTTCCAGGAAGAGGAGATCCGTAAGCGCTTGATTTTTTTCTTCAGCGCTTCGTTGCTCATTATGGAACCTCAATCTCATTGAGAATGACATCCAGAATTTGGTCAGGTGTTATTTCATCCGCCAGTGCTTCATAACTCATGATAATGCGGTGCCTCAGAACATCTTTAGCAACTGCTTTTATATCTTCGGGCAGAACAAAATTTCTTTGTTGAAGAAGAGCATAGCCTTTGGCAGCCAGGCATAAATAAACTGATGCTCGGGGTGAAGCGCCAAACTCAATACGTTCTTCAATTTCAGGAAGATTATATTCACCAGGTTTGCGGGTTGCTCGTACCAGTCTTATGACATAATCGCGAATTTTATCATCCACATAAATGGTATCAATCATAGATTTTAAATGGGAAAGAGCCGACCTGTTTATAATACTTTTCAGGTTCAGTGGGGGGGAAACCCTGGTCATCCGCTGGAGAATAACCTGTTCTTCCTCGCTGGTAGGGTAGGAAACCAGAACCTTCATCATGAAGCGATCAAGCTGTGCTTCAGGTAAAGGATATGTTCCTTCCTGCTCAATAGGGTTTTGAGTGGCTGCCACAAAAAAGGGGGTGGGTAAAGAATGAGTCTCTCTTCCTATACTGACTTCTTTCTCCTGCATGGCCTGGAGAAGAGCGCTTTGTACTTTTGCCGGAGCGCGGTTGATTTCGTCAGCTAATAAAATATTTGTAAAAACAGGCCCTCTGGTAACCTCGAAACGCAATTCTTTCTGATTATACATCATGGTTCCCATGATATCTGCTGGTAAAAGGTCAGGGGTGAATTGAATTCTCTGGAAATCCAGGTTAAGAACCCGGGACAGGCACCTTACCATTAAGGTCTTGGCAATACCCGGGACCCCTTCCAGGAGGAGATGCCCTTCCGTTAATAGGGCTATGAGCAAACGGTCGAGCATCTCTTCCTGACCGACAAGAACTCTGTGTATTTCCTGACGGGCTTGCTCTATGAGGGGGAAATATTCTTCAGAACAACGGGTATCAGAATCTTTTTGTCTGTAAGGGGCCCTTGTATCATTGTTATTCATTATCTACCACTATATATATGTTGGATCCTGCCCGGTGAACGACAAGAAGGATACGGGGTTGCTCCTGTACTTCTTCCAGAATTTGCTTCATTTCCTCAACGGTTGTTACTTCCTGTCTGTTAATTTCCATGATGATGTCTCCCTGTCGAACACCCTTTTGTTGGGCACTACTTCCTGGTTCTACCGATGTAACAACAACTCCTTCAATGTTGGGTGAAACATCCAGTTCTTCCCTTATTTCAGGTGTTAATTCCTGCAATTCCATGCCGAGAATTCGTTCCGGGGTGACAATGCGTCCTGCTAACAGATCTTCCTGGGTGGGGCGAGCCTCTGTAGTCACTGTGTATTCTTTTTCTTCTCCATCTCTGTCAATGACGGTTATTTGCACTTCGGAACCAGGTGTGATCATGCTGATGGAATTAACCAGTTCACGGGTACTGCCGATACTTTGACCATCAACCTCGACGACAACTTCATCTCTTGAGACCCCTGCTTTGTCTGCAGGACCATCCGGTACTACATCTGTAATGAGAACTCCTTCTTCTATATCGTAAAAGTCACGCAGTTCATGGTCTATATCTTTTATGGTGATACCGATCCAACCACGCTGTACTTCGCCGTGCTCTATAAGATTGTTAATAACATTTTCCACGACGTTACCGGCAATAGCATATCCTAACCCTATATGACCACCGTGTGTGGTGGAAATGATATTGTTGACTCCAACAACTTCTCCATGAATGTTGAGGAGAGGTCCGCCACTATTACCGGGATTAATTGCGGCATCGGTCTGGATAAAATCCTGAAATTCAATACTGACTCCTCTGCCTCCACCTACGTCCTGCAGCTGTCTTCCGGTAGCACTGACAATTCCTAAACTTGCTGAATGCAGTTGACCAAAGGGATTACCCAGGGCAACAACAAAGTCACCGGGTTCTACTGTATTACTATCTCCAAACTCCAGGGGAGCCAGATCATCTGCCGGCACCTTCAGTAATGCCAGGTCGGTGTTTTCGTCGGTACCTAATATGGAGACATCACCCTTTTCATAAATGGTGCCGTCATGTAATTCAATTTCGATATCTGCTTCATCCACACCATCTATAACGTGTAAATTTGTCACAATATAACCATCAGTTGAAATGATGATTCCTGTTCCTAATGTGGTCCGGGGTTGAGGTTCAGGTCTGGGGAAACCACGAAAGAATTCTTCAAAGGGAAATCCGAAAGAGTCATCATCAGGAAAGAGCCGCCTTTGAGGGTGATCTTCAGGCTCAATCTCCCCCCTTATACATACCACCGAGGAAATGGAATCCTGAATGATATTACGAAATGTCTTGTTGGTAAGAGGAACTTCCTCTGTGCTTGTTAATGCGGGAGTTGCCAGAAAAAAAGTTGTTGCAATCACCAGAAGTATTAGTATCTTCTTCATAGAAACCTCCTTATTCTATCTTTTGTCATTAAAACAAGCAAGTAATGTGCCAGTTTTAGTCTGCATTTATCTTTTCTTCTCATATTAAATAAAATGCACTGAAATAAAAGGAATACCCTTAAATACCTTGCAATTAAGCTGGATAAATTTATAATCTTTCTTAAAACAATCTCTAAACGTTTAAACCCTTAAAGAGGTTTCTCAATTGCCAATGTATGATGTGGTCGGGGGTACATGCAGTTGTTTGGATCATGTTCTTATTCCCCGTGATAAATATCCAGTTAAGAATGAGAAGACCTTTTTGGAATCTTATACTACGGTAGGTGGTGGCGTTTCTGCTAATGCCCTCACCCTTTTATCACGTTTGGGTGCAAAGGCTGCATTCTTTGGCTTAGCTGGCAAAGACGCTGCAGGAGAAAGCCTGCGCAGGGAATTAGCCGACTTTGATGTAAATGTTTCCGGTTACACTCTTCGGGAAGAAATGAGGACACCTCACTCTTTCATTATTGTGGACCCTCAGACAGGTGAACGTAGCATTCTGGCATACCAGCCCTCATTTCCTGTAAAGTGGTACGAGGAGGATAAATGGGAAGCTCTGTGCTCGCCTCTTCCCACCATCTTTTTATTTGATACGCATCATATATCTGTTAAAAAAAAACTGGGGGCGTGGGCGAAAGATCATGATGTTCCTGTTATATGGGATATAGGGACTTATAAAAAAGGGATCGAAGAACTCTTTTCATTTATGGATTACTTTATAGCACCTGATGATTTTTTACGGGGATATTATCAGAAGAAAGAAATATCCCATGAAAAAGAACTGGCAGAACTGCTGCGTGATCTTCACGATCATGGGGGGTTCTCTTTCACGGCTATAACTGTTGGTGCAGAAGGAGTTTATGCGCTCCTGGAAGATGAGGTTGTTCATTTTCCGGCAATGCCTTTATCCAGGGTGGTGGACACTACTGGTGCAGGAGACATGTTTCACGCGGGTTTTGTGTATGGTTTACTGCAGGATTGTCAGGTTGAACAATCTCTGGCATGGGGTATAGTGTGTGCTGGTGTTTCGTGCACTTATATGGGGGGACGTGCTGAGAATATGTGCCCTGAAGAACTTAAAAATGCATATAATAATTTCAGGATACATACGAAAAGGAGGAGGGTGATATGTTAAACGACGTTGCGTACAATTATCCCGGTGCAATAGATTTAGGCATTATTATCGGGTTTATCTTAGTAGTGATTATTATTGGCGTGGTCATGTCTCGTGTGGCACAGAAAAGTACGAAAGACTATTTTACGTCGGGGGGGAAAACACCATGGTGGTTATTGGGGACTTCTATGGTCGCGACTACATTTGCGGCAGATACGCCCCTCCAGCTGGCAGGCTGGGTCGTAACCAGCGGCGTTTCTCAGAACTGGTTCTGGTGGTGTCAGGTACCCTTAACCATGGGGGGTGTTTTCCTGTTTGCCCGCCTGTGGCAAAGAGCAAATATATTGACCGACCAGGAACTGGTATATGTGCGGTATTCAGGAAAACCAGCCAATTACCTGCGAGGTATTAAAGCTCTTTATTTTGGACTCATTTACGGAGTGATTGTTATGGGGTGGGTTCACCATGCGATGACAGTTGTGGTTACCCTTTGTTTTCCCAATATTCCCCGAGTGCCGGTAGTGGATGGTGTGATGAAGTGGCTTTATCTTCATACCCCGCTTTCAGCCGGCATGGATTCGGAAGTGAGAGAGTTGCTCAGAGCAGGTGAAATTAATGTCTGGGAGTTGGTTGATAAGTTTGAATTAACAGGCGAAAGGGTGATGCATCTGCGGCAGGCCTGGGAACAAAACCTGGATCCGGAAGTAATGACGGAAGCTCTGGGGATTGTGGATAAACTCCCTCAGCTGGAAATGCCTGCTGCAGCTACGATTCATCCTCTTTATTTTCTATCTCATATTGCCGATGTATCTGCAGGTGTGAATGAATATAAGATACTTTTTGGCTTGTTTTTAATCACCATTACTTATACGGCTATTTCAGGCTTGTGGGGAGTTATGATTACCGACTTCGTGCAATTCTGGGTGGCTATGCTCGGGGCTATCATATTAGCAATCCTGGCGGTAAATCATGTGACTGATGGCGGAGGACTTTCTACCCTGATGGCTCAGCTTGGTGATACGTATGGAGAAGGCAGGGCTCTGGCGATGGTTTCTGTCCTGCCTGCACGAGATGCGGCGGGTATGGACCTTATGCCGTGGCACTTTTTTCTCATATTTATAGCAATGGTATGGTGGTCTGTTGGTTTTACTGATGGGGGTAGTTATTTTGCCCAGCGTATGTTATCAGCTAAGAATGAGAAACACGCTGCTATGGGTTACCTCTGGTACGGTGTGGCTCACTTTGCCCTCAGAATGTGGCCCTGGATTGTTGTGGGGTTTGCGGCAGCTGTCTTGTTTCCCTACCTCCCACATCCTGTGACAGGATATCAGCCCACTCCTGCAGATGCAGAAATGAACTATGTTCGTATGATGCTTACAGTACTGCCGGTGGGATTGTTAGGATTGGTTCTTGCCTCCTTTATGGCGGCTTATATGTCCACTATATCAACACAGGTAAATCTCTCGGCTTCCTATGTGGTGAATGACTTTTATCGCCCTTTTATAAAGAAAGGTGCCTCGGAAAAACATTATGTTCGTGTTTCCATCCTGGCAACTCTTTTCGTGGCGTTTCTGGGAATTATCGTTGCCCTCTATTTTGAGACCATTGAAGAGGGCTGGTTTCTCCTTGCTACAATGAACGGTGGAGTAGGTGTGATTTATATTCTGAGATGGTACTGGCACCGGGTAAGTGCCTGGACTGAAGCATCCTGTCTCTTTACACTTCTGGTTCTGGCGGTGCTTTTCCGGGTAATTAATATTATGGGATTGTTTGAAGGAACAGTTTTAGAAGTGGGACAGTTAACACCAGGCTATCCCATTAACCTGGTATTTACAGTACCTATTTCCGTAGGAATAGCAATTCTGGTTACCAAATTTACCAGTCCAGTGGAAAAGAGCAAACTCAAGGATTTTTGCAAGCGGGTACAACCTGGCGGACCAGGCTGGCGAGTGATTGAAGAAGAAATTCGTGAAGAAGATCCCTCTTTTAAATCACGTTCACCTCTCAAGTGGAAGAATATTAAAGCCTGGATACTGGCATCTTTTACTATCTATCTCTTCCTTTTTGGAGTCAGCTGGATGCTTATTGGAGATACGCTCTATGATGAGACATTTATACCGCGGCGAATACTCGGAGCACTCTTCATCCTGGGTTCATTCGTAGCAGGTTGGTTTGTCGTGCAGAACTTTTCCAGTAAACACTGGGAAGATTAATATTATTGAGGGAAAGGGGGAATGCTTATAACGGCATTTCCCCTTTTAATCACTTTATGAAAATATCTGAATTAAAAGAACTTCAGTTTGGCTCTTCTGTGAAAGGAATATACGTTCTTCGCAACGGTGGTCTGAAATCATCTCGTGGTGGCGATTATTTTCTTACCGGTGTTTTACAGGATAACAGTGGCTCTATTCCTGCTGTTCAATGGGATGTAACTGATACAGCATTGTATGAAGTGTATCTGCAAAAATTCCAGGTGTTTGAGATTTCTGCTCGTCTGGATACCTATAAAGATGCTCCCCAGGTGGTTATTGAGGTGCTTTCTCCTGTAGAAAAAGTTACCCCTGAAATCCTGCGTACTCTGCTTCCAACACTTCCTGAAAGTGAGATTGGCAGCTATATAGAAGAAATAAAAAAAATGAGAGAACTTATTGAAAATGAAGCCTGTTACCAGCTGATGTCCCGAATGTTTGAAGATAAGGACTTTGTACATCTTTTTTCGCAAGCACCTGCTGCCGTCATGGTACATCATGCGTATTGTGGTGGGCTTGCCCAGCATACTGCATATGTTATGCGAAATGCCTGGTATCTCTATCAACAATATAAACAGCAGTATCCTGATTTAAACGGAGATGTAATACTTTTAGGTGCTTTTTTTCATGACCTGGGCAAAATGGAGGAGATTCGGGTTGGGGCCCGTTTTGAGGCAAGTACAGAGGGACAGTTGCTGGGGCATCTGGTTATCTCTCTTGAAATGTTTACCAGGCTTGTAGAATCTATAAGAGGATTTCCACCTCACCTGGCAATGGCTATTAAACACTGTATTATAAGCCATCATGGTCAGCAGGAATGGGGGGCTCCTGTGGTTCCACGTACTATGGAAGCAGAGATTATATTTCTGGCAGATTATCTGGATAGTACCCTGCGACAGTTTGTAGAGACCATCCAGGAAAGTGGTGGAGAGAATTGGAGTCAGTATAATCGTTTTCTGCAACGTTCTGTTTTTTCTGCTGGTTATGAGAGATTACCGGAACGGGGAAAAATATGGAATTCAAAGCTCTTTGCCGCAAAATCTCCAGAAAAGAAAGAAACAAAACATGTTGATAAGAAAAATCCCCCTGATTTTAAAAAACACTCTTTATTTTAACCTTCTCTTTCTTCTTGCCTGTGCCCAGCGACCGATGCCTGTTACTGTGAAACCCTCCGTACTCCCTCGACAGGACCTGATTGAGTGGGAGGTAATCTCAGAAGAGGTCTTTGAAGAGGCTGACCAATACAGAGCTTTTTTGAAATATCTTTCTCAAGATTTCGAGGTATTCCCGGAAAAGTTGCTTCAGGAATATCCGGCTGTTATGAATGCTCTGCTTATCAACATATATTTGCAAGATGTTTACAATGAGATAGCACTTACTGAAAATGAATTGATTGCATTTTATAATGATAACCCGGAGATTTTCACTGAGGAGTCATCTTTTGAACTGGTGGCGGTTTTTACAGAAGACCGGCAGCAGGCCCTGAAAGTGCTTCAGGAGGTGCAGGATGATAAAGAACTGATATCCATAGTGGAAAAGGAAAAGCCTGATATTCAAAAATTTCTGGATGGCAGGTATACCCTTCATGAGTTGCCTCACTTTCTCGAGGGGGTAGTTCAGACCCTGGAAGCGGGTGAAACATCGGGTTTGTACCAGACAGAAGAAGGCTTTTATATTATACATCTTATTTCTCGTCAGGAAGGAAAGCTGGAACCATTTGAGAATGTTAAAAGCGATATTCAACGAATGATCAGCCGACGAAAAATGGTTCAGCATATATCTGAAGTAATGAAAGGCGGTGAAAATCAGTGAAAAAAATATTCCTGATATTTATGATAGTGCTTCTGTTATTACCGGGAGTATCGAAAAGTGGAGAAATTATTGAACGTACGGTAGCAAGGGTAGGCGGACATGTTATTACCGAGGGAGATATTAAATGGTTTTATTCTCTTTTTATAAATCCCGGTCAGCCACCTTTTTTTGGAGAGAGGGAGCGGGAATTCGTGTTGAACGAACTTGTGCAGTATCTGGCTTTACAGGAGTACGTACAGACTTATCATTTTCACTTTGATGAATATGAAATGCAAAGTAGAGCAGGAAAGTTTTTGCAGGGTTTTCAGGAATCCTTTCCAACACGGGTGGATTATCTGATTTTGCTCAGGTTGCTTAATATGGAAGAATATGAACTCAGAGAAAAGGTTACAGAATATTTCATGACCATGCAAAAGATGGACATTGTACTGCAAAGTAAAATGCAGGAAGAACATGGTACTGAAATGGAACTTGTGGAAGAAAAAAGATATCTTTATGATTTGCTTATTCTACCTGCAGAACTTAAAGAACAGGAAAGATTATTTACGGTTCTTTTTAATACTTCCAGGCTGGAGGATGCTCATCATGCATTTCAGGAGAAGGGAATAGACAGCGAATTTCACAGGAATCAGATTGCCACAAAAGAAGAACTGAAAACCGGGCAGCTGGAGAATATACAAGATCTCTTTCCCGGCGGCATTTCTTTACCTTTCCTGGTAGGGGATGATTGTCAGATAATCCAGTTGCATGACATTGCCTGGCACACTCTGAAAAGGGAAGAGGTAGTAGGACCTGGTGAAATAGGCGTTTTTAAAGAAAAGTTATTGGAGGAAGCTCAGGAACGTTTCCCTGTAGAATATTATGAATGATCTGTTAAATATTGAAGACATACAGGTGCAGTTTCACGTATGGAATCGCATTTATCAGGCTGTTGATGGCGTGAGTTTTACCATTCCCCGCCGAAAAAGTGTGGCTCTGGTTGGAGAATCGGGTTGTGGCAAGACAGTCACTGCTCTTTCCATTATGCGCCTGTTACCAAGACCACAGGCGCATATAAAACAGGGAAAAATATATTTTGATAACCAGGACCTGCTGAAGATGTCCCTGCCCAGATATCAGAAATATTATCGTGGCCGCCTGATAGGCATGATGTTTCAGGACCCCCATTCCGTTCTTAATCCGGTGATATCTATTCAAACTCAGATAACTGAACATGTCAAATATCATCTGAAAATGAAAACATCGGAGATTCTGGACAAAGCGAACAATATTTTTCAGCTGGTTAACCTCCCTGCCGGCGAGGATATTTTAAAAAAATATCCTCACCAATTGAGCGGGGGACAGATTCAACGCCTGATGATTGCTATGACCTTGATGACAGATCCTTCTCTTATTATAGCTGATGAACCGACTACTGCTCTTGATGTGACAATTCAGAGACAGATTCTGGATTTATTGGTTGCTTTAAAATCGGAGAGGGATCTTTCTTATCTTCTTATTACCCATAACCTTGCTATTGTGCATTACCTGGTAGATATAGTTTGTATCATGTATGCCGGCCAAATTGTAGAATGGGGACCATGTGAAGCGATATTTCAAGAACCCTTACATCCTTATACCCGGGGACTGCTTGATTCAGTGCTTACCATTTCAAAAGAAACAAAGACAAAAATCCGCGGTATACCGGGCATGGTTCCCGAAGCATGTGATTTTCCCTCGGGATGTCGTTTTCATCCCCGATGTCCTGAAAAAATGAATATATGTTCTAAGGAAATGCCCATGTTATCAGAAAATAAAGAACATGCGGTGCGCTGCTGGTTATATGGCTGAAAAAACAATTTTATCTCTCCATGATATCTCTAAAATTTTCCCCTTAAGGCTGGCTTTTTGGCAAAAATTGCTGGGAGTGACCCCTCGCGGTATTACGGCACTGGATAAGGTGAGCTTTAGTGTGCCTGAAGGTTCTATAGTAGGTGTCATTGGAGAAAGTGGCTGTGGTAAAACCACCCTTGCTAAAGTATTGACACGACTGGAAAACGCTGACAGCGGAGAAGTATATTATAAGCATGAAGACAGGAATTTGCTAGCTTTAACATCATCAGAGTTCCAAAAATTCCGTCGCCGTATCCAGATGATTTTTCAGAATCCTTATGGGGCTCTTAATCCGCGGTTAAGCACTTTTCAGACCTTAAAAGAACCTCTGGAGATTTATAAAAAAGGAACAGGAATTGAAGAACAGGCTATCCATATATTGAATATGGTAGGCCTTACTGCTGATTATTTGCATCGCTACCCCCATGAAATGAGCGGTGGGCAACGCCAGAGGGTTAATATTGCCCGGGCTTTAACAGTAGATCCGGAAATATTGATTGCGGATGAGCCGGTGTCAGCACTGGATGTGTCAACTCAGATAAATATTCTCAACTTGCTCAAAGAAATACAACAGAAGAATAATATAGCTCTTTTGCTTATTACCCATGACCTGGGAATAGCAAAATATATTTGCGACCGGATTATTGTCATGTATCTGGGGGAAGTGGTGGAGTGGTCGGATAAAGACACGTTTTTCAAAAAACCCCTTCACCCTTACTCTGAGATGTTAATCGAATCAGTTCCCCGTTTTGAAGATAAAAACTCCGGAAAAGCAGGGGCATTGCCCAAAAAAATAAAACCGGACAAGGGATGTCTCTTTGCGCCCCGGTGTCCTTATGTTATATCAGCCTGTCGTGAAAAAAGACCTCCCTTAAAAGACGGCTTTCCGAAAGTGCGGTTTATCCGCCATTTATAATAACGGTTTGTGGCGTTGTTTTTAAAGAGGGAGTCAGGAAGTCTTCTTTCTACTGCTTCTCATCAGTAGGTTCTGATTGATTGGTAGCATGGTTATTGCCGGGCAGATAGAATTCGAAGAGTTCTCTTGGAGTATGTTCCCAGTTTTCTTTCTCCAGGTCAATATCTGTACGAGATGATATCATCCAGAAACTGTTTGACGGCAGGTCGTTATCAGATAGATAAGGAGCCAGATAGGTGGTAATATGCTGTCTGTACTCGGGAGAGAGGGAAAGAGCAAAAAAATCTCCATATGTATCAGTAATTACTGCCGTATATTCTTCTGATAAATCTTCAAGCTTGTACAGGTCTGTTTGCAATAGGTTGGTGGTACGAGAGACCCGTGGAAAGTAATAAAAGGTTGCTATGATGAAAGAGTTCATAAAAATGAAAAACACGATAGCTACTGATAACGTTAGATAGAAACGGGATGGTTCCTTCTGGTGTACCAATCGAACTAATATGAGGGCAGCCAGGATTGCCATGAGATAAAGGGTGGCAATAAAAGGTATAAGAAAAGAAAAGTCTCCTTCTATATGTAAGAAGGTATAGGCGAGCAGGGGGAGAAATAACAAAGGGACTACCAGACTCAGGGCAGGAAAACGAATGTTGCCCAGTACAGGCGCTATCAGCAAAATGGTTATAAAGATTGCCGTAAAGGGGTTATACAGATATGTCCCCGCCAGAAGAATACTTGCCAGTAAAAGGACTATGTATCGCCTGAGAAGCAGCGGGGCTTCTTTTTCTTTTTGTTGCTTCTCTTTTTTTACCTTTTTTTTCCCTTTTTTCATAACTTTAGTCAGGTAGAGATGCTTGATAAACCAGGGAGTGGCTATCAGCAGTAATGCAAAAGGGGCAAAGATTAAGTGATTGAGTCTTAAGTAAGAGCCACCGGCAAGTGCGATAAGATCGGTATTGATAAAAGATTGGGTTTGAAGGGTTATAAAACCTGTTATGAAAAAGAGCCCGAGAAATATCCACGGACTTATAAAAAGAAGTTTAATCCCGGTGTATAGTGAAAAGGTCATTTTTTTATGAAAAAACACCATGAGAGCTGCAAAGGGTAGATACCATAAGCTTTCCAGAATAAGGAGAAAAAGGGCGATTAGAGAGTAGACAATACGTTTAGGAGCAGGGACGTGTAAGTGTTCATTGAGATGATATAAGACCAGGCAAACCAGGAAAACTTCCAGGAAAAAAGGAGTGATTTGAGCTTGCAAGAACAGCCAGGGAGAGCACAACATAACAATAAAACATGAATTGACGGCTAACTCCCTGTCTTTGAAGGTTTTCTTTAATACATTATAAGAAAAGTAGATCAAACAGGCTGCAGCAAAAGTTTGTAGAATAAGGAGAGGACGGAAACCGAGAAAATGGGACCATGTAAAAACCCCGGTCAGAGGATTGATGAAAAAGGGTCCTTCTCCATTCTCTGAAAGATGCAAGGTGGCTTGTTCAAAAGATGATACAGCTATAGAAGGAAGAGAAATTGTTAAAAAAGCAGAAAGAATCAGGAAGAAAAATAACATTGTGTAATTGGATGCTTCAGATTCAAGAACTTTTTTTGAGCGCATAGTTCATCCTTTTTTTAGTATTATTATTTTGGTCATGTTGTAAATAATTGTTTTGAGTCTGAATATAATAGCGATAATTTGCCACTTTTCAATATTTCAAACTGTAGAAAAGGTGACATTTCAGTTGTGTTCGGGTTGTAATAAAGATATTACAGTGAAACAAGATGATATGAGGTGTTTATGAATAGCATAAAAAAATTATCACCAGGAAAAGCTTAGTAAAAAGGCACTCGCAAAAAGAAGTTCATACAACAAGTAGATGCCGGCTAAAAACGTCTAATGATTTGATTTGAGTTCGTCCAGTTCATACACAAAAAGAATGCCGCGCAAAAGTTCCCAGTCTTGAGGAAATTCCGGGGTGAAACCCATTTGCACAGGTTTGAGGTCATTAAAAAAATCAATCATCTGTTCATTGGTATTCAAAAGAGGAACATCTGTAATATAAACACTTGTTTCAAAAATCAGACAATCAGGCAAAGAGAAAAAGTCTGACATATTATCAGAAATATTTAATGCATTTCGGTTGTTAAGAAAATAACCCTGTAATTTTATAGTAGCTCTCTCCTTATAAAATGAGTGGAAATGAGTTTTATTTGTGGTTTTTAATAGTTCGGGATAGTCTTCCCCAAGATAATGTCCCCACATGTCACGGCTTGTCACTACTCCACTTACATAAACATTCTCCAACCCTATTTCAGTAAGGTGTTCTTTAATGTCATTCCATGTAAAAGGTTCTTTGTGTTTCATATAAAGAATGGCAGAAGGAGTTCTGCCGGGATCTTTTAAGCCAAAACTGAAAGCAGATTGGAGAGGGATGTTAAAGTCTAATATGGGGTGCCGACGTTCTGTGTCACCTGATTTTAAGCGGCTATTTTCAGGGTATTGGAAAAATGGTCCTATATTTTTTTTCTCGGCAATATATCCAAAACCACCACCCCAGTGAAAATCTTCATCAGGCTTGATCTGTTTGAAGTCCATGGGAGAATCCTTGACAAGAAATTGAGGTGATCCCCAATAATGTAAAGTATATGTTTTATCTGTTTGGAGAATATTAACGATGTCACGCCCCCATAAAAATCCTGTGCTTAACAGTGTGATAATAATTAAAGCAAGAAAATATTTCTTAAACATGAGAAAGCCTCCCGAGGTATTCATTGATCAAACTTTTCTGAGATTTGTCGCTACTGCACCAATCTTCAAAGAAAGACAGAAGAGAGGTGGGATAATTTGACAGAAGATACTGGATAAAATAAGAACGAATAGAATCGTAATCAAAAGAAAGTGAAGATAGATGTTTTTGCTGGTTTTTGAAAAACCGAAAAGAAGTTTTAATCTCTTTCTCTTCCAGTAAAGGTGTTTTAGCCATCGGTGTTCTGGGTTTTGGAACAAAAATACCAAACTTGATAGTTATTCGTTTTGCTTTTCCTGTCTTTTTTGAACACTTTTTCACCATGTTATTCAGTATATGTAAAAAGCGGACAGTGTTGTTATGGGTTTCCTGATTTTCACCGGGCAATCCTAACATAAAATATAATTTCACTTGCTGTAAACCCCTATAAAATGCCTTTTCTACTATACTAAATATTTTTTCATTTACAATGTTTTTATTCAGAGAAAAACGCAGGGATTCATCGCCGGTCTCAGGAGCGAGAGTAAGACTCTGTTGTCCGGAATCGACTAAAAGTCCCAGTATTTCCTCATTAATTTCATCCAGACGGAGGGAAGAGAAAGAAACCCGATATTGATGTTTACGGGAATAATTAATGAAATCAGTAAGACCTTTCCAGGACCCAATAGCTGAAGAAATGATACCAATATTCTTATTGTTTTGCCGGGAGAGGACTTTTTTCACGCTTTTCCAGCTGCATTGACTGAAGGGAAATTGTTGATTCCCGATAAAACAGAAGCGGCAGCGGTAAGGGCAACCCCTGGTGACTTCAATGAGAAATTTGTTTTTGAAAGTGGTGCAGGGGGTGGTGATTTGGGAATGACGGGGAATAGAGCACCCTGAAGATTTTTTTATAATCTCTCGGTAAGGGGGGCTGCACAATATTTCTTGCAGGTTTGCAAGGCGCTCCCAACGGGTATCTCCTTTTAAAAGCGCCTGGATTAACCTTGAACCGTACTGTTCTATGTCCCCCGGTAACAAAAAATCAAAACACCCTTTTAGAGGAGAAGGGTTTATATTAATTGCAAGCCCACCTCCAATTATAAGGGGGTCACTGTTTTTCCGTTTTCTTTTATCAATGGTGATATTCTGTCGATGAAGAAACTCTATAGCTTTAAGATATCCTGGTTCAAAAGGAATGCTGAATGCTATTACATCAAATTCGCTGGCCTTTCTTTGATTTTCAAAAGAGTAAGGGAGGGCTTTTTCGTAAAAAAAACGCTCACAATTTATTTCCGGGAAAGAGTTAAAATATCGATATACTACCTGAAATCCAAGGTTGGACATGGCGGGCTCATAGTTATCCGGGTAGATCAGAGCAATATTGCATGGCAAACCAAAAGGTTTCTGGATAGTGCCTTTTTCCCTGGTAATAAGATAATGATGACGGGATTCTTTCATGCGTCTGCTATTTTTTCTGTCCGGGAAATGAAGAGTCAGACAGATTTTTTACAGTCAAGATTAAAAAAAAGAATACAAGGATAATATTCAGAAGCGGTGGAATCATTCTATACCATGGTAATGCGGGCGAAAGGGCGAGATGATACCACCAGACATCGATATATCCATTACGGATAAGCCAGAGGTGGCCTGCAAGAGCTGATTGGTCCGGCACAAATAAAGACTGGTAAAACTGATGTGGTGAAAGATTTTTATAAGATATGAGATAGTAAAGATGGTAATCCATAAAGGAGGCGATACTACCGAGAAATTGGATAAAAAAACCGCTGATTGCTGTGATAATAAAGAGGGATTTTTGTTTCAGATTTTGCAGGGGATAGAGCAGGAACGCCACTCCCAGGAGAGGCACACATAGATATATATGACGGGGGCCCCAGTCCCAGCCACCGGCCCAGTTTTGCCAGGCACTGTAAAATACAAAATAGATGATAACGGTAGCTATAAGAAAGTAAAAGAGCGGGCAGGAAAGCTTCTTTTTTAAAACAGGCAGGGTGAAAAGAGCGGGAATAAGAACCGGGGAGTAAAGGAAAAGGCTTCGTCCTGTGGAAAAAAGGAAACCGTAAATGCTGATGAGAAGAGGAGCGGAAAAAGCGATGCCTTCTTCTTGTGCCTCATAGCCGGTAATGAAAGGATTTCCATGATGCCGGTAATTTAAGTAAAGTATGAACGAACCAAATAGAATGATGATAAAGGTGGTGAGACTGATTTTTCTCCATTCATGCCATCCCGCTTTTTTTAAGAAAAACAATAAAAAAAGAAAGGCCCACAGTAAACTATCCTGCCGTACCCATAAGGCGATACCGGTAAGTATACCTGTAGAAACGGCAATTTTCCAGCTTATGGGGGTAAGCATGAAATAGAAAACCATTAAAAAGAGCAAGCCGACCGCTGGCTCACTGAAGTAAGTCCGGCTGTACGGGAAAATAAAAGAGGCGCAAAGAAAAATAACCGTCATTGTAATGCTGCGCAAATGATTTCCTGTTAATTTTATACCGATAAGGTAAAGCACCACTCCCATAAGTCCGAAAACGATGTGATTGAATAAGGAGACCCAGTGTCTAAGCCAGAAATGGCGTAATTCGGGAGGGTGAAAACGCTGGGTATCATGTCTGTAGACGTTTAACAGGTTTTCAGAAAGCAGCGGATAGGTTGCCTGGCCGATAAGGTATAGAGGGATAGATAAAACTGAAATGCCCGGTCCATACTGGGGATATTCCTGGCCATCCTTGCCGGTCATAGTGCCGAATCCATGAACGGGTTCGATGGCAAAAGATTGTTCTGTTACCAGACTTTCAGTGAGACGGAATCTGATTTCATCATCTTGAGGAAAAAAATGGCCACTATGAAAAAGAAGGGAGTAGAAAAAGAGGAAAAAAAAGAGCAAAACTGATAACCTGGTTGGAGTCATAAGGTGTTTTAATTAAAAAAGCCTGTCTGAAAGATAAGAAAATAAAAGCCAAAAATGAGACCGCCTACCACCAGAACGTTAAAAAAGGACTGAATTAAGACTGCCAGCGTGAGCTTCTTTCGTAATAATGGGGCAAAACGGGTTTCAACCATATCCCGGATCATTTGTTCTGATACTTTTTGTACTTCGAAAGGAAGTATATTAGAAATACTTTTTTTTACGGCCATTTCGGATAAAGATGGGAGCTTGGTATCAGCAACTCTGTTAACAGATTGGTCTGCCACTTCTTCAACCAGATTGACCAGCCTGTTACTTATCTCAGGAACAACATTTTTGGTGGCTTCTTCTACTTCACTTCTGGCCTGGTGCGGTAACATGTCTTCCAGATGGTGGCGTATTTTTTCATGGGCTAATTCCGGGATAATCATGGCAGAAGCATTTTTAACTGCTTTTTCAGTACTTTCAGCGAGGATTTCGTCCAGTTGTTCGACTATCCGCCGGTCTACCATATTTTCTATCATTGATTCTGCTACGTGTTTGACTGTTGAACGAACCAGTTCCTGCTCTTTTTTTTCAGAAAGGTTGCAAACCATATTATTAACTTCTTCATCTGCCTTTTGAGAGACAATTTTAACAATTTGTTGCAATGATTTTTCAGCAATAATACGTGTTCTTTTATCAACGGCTTCTTGAATTGCTTCCTCGGCAATTAATTGGATGTGATTTTCTGCAGCTTCCCGCAAATAAATTTCTGCGCGTTTTTTGATGTGCTTTTCTTCCAGAATGTTATTTATCTTGGAAATAAGATCCTGCTGATCAAATGGTTTGAGAATGTAACCATCTGCGCCACCCATGTTTTGAGAATAACGTTCATACACTTCATCTTCATCCACCAGCAACATAACAGGCAACTCAAATGTTTTTTTGTGGTTTTTGAGCATCTTACAGATTTCTTCACTGTTTTCACCGCTGAGATTGCTGTCCAGAAGAATGAGGTCGATGTCCTGAATATCAGGATGTGTGATTGTTGCCAGTCCATTTGTTGCTCCGGAGACTCTGAATCCTGCACTTGCTAACATTTCCTGGGTTGTTTCTACAACCGACAGGTTGTCGTCTATGAGTAGAATATGTTCAAAAGCCATGGTAATTCTCCTGATTTGTTACCAAACCTTTTGTGGTACCCGGTTTAGTTTCTTTTTATTCAGCCTTTCTAATTCATTTACAAGATCCTGATGCAGTTCTTTGTAAATCTTGCGAACCTTCTCTTCTCCTACTTTTTGAGTTCCAATCTGATAGATTTCTGAAAGGACCTCATGTAAAGCATGGATAATATCTTCCGTGGTATTGTTGAAAGACTCGACATTATCAGGGATAAAAATCCTTAACCGCTCATATTTATGCCACTCCAGACCTTCACTTCCAAACTTGACGATATCAATTCGGGGATATTGCCGGATTTTTTCTTTCCAGAGATTGATATATAATAAATGATCATCATCAGATTCAATGAACTCCGGAATCTGGGCTAAGTTGCCAAAGAAAAGATTATTGAAAAGAATGCAAACCCCGACAGAAGTTTGAATATTGTACTTATCGATTGGAAACCCTGTGTTTTTTTCATTAGAATTGTTGGAAAATCCAGCTAACTGCAGTAGTTTCTTGAAAGATAATCCCTTTTCTTTTACATTTTGTTTTTTCTGTTGAGCGATCTCTTCTGGCTTGAGTGGTTTCTGAGAAGGGTCTGCATAGGCTTCTTTTTCCATTCTTTTACTGTATAAGTCAAATTCAAAGAGATTTTGGGGACGGATCAGATCCAGCTTGATAAGGTTAAACAGGGCCCGATATAATTCGTATCTACTGGCATTATGGAGTTGTAACAGGGAGTGGACTGAAAGCTTGCCCGAAATGAGTGAAAAAACCTTCCATTCGTTTAAAGAAAGATTAATGTTGTAGAAAAAAGTACTATCAACTTCTTTGTTGGCAAATATTAAATCTTCACTGTAAATTTCGGAAAGAAACTTGACCCATTCCTGACTTCTCCGGTTTCCTTCTATTACCAGAGGTTCTACTTCTATGGAAAGAGATGGGAAAAGACCGGGGTTTAATGTGTTGAGATTGTCAAATTTAAACTCGCCATTCTTAAAGCGAAATAAATCAAGAATTTCTTCTTCCAGGTATAACCGTATAAAACTATTCAGTTCTTTTTCTGTTACAAAGCCATTCTTAATAACGAGTTCAGCCAGTGCTTGTGTATTAATAGAGTTTTCATCCATATTGTGATCATCAAGAAGATGTTTATAAGAGTTGTAAGATAGTTTTTCCTGGTGGAAAAGAATCTCTTTTAAGGGCAAAGGTTCTTCATTAGTGGTAAGAAAAGCAATGTTACCGTTATCAAAGTACACCTTAACCTTTCCTTTTTTTTCCAGGTTAAGGTTGCAGATGCCGGTAAGTTTTGAACTGGCTATGAACTGAAATATTTCTGTAATATCAAAGGAAGAGATGCTGCCTTCAAGTTCCATAATATTTCACCACCATTCTAATTCAGTTAATGCTCGTTGCTGGGCTTCATGGAGAGCCTGTTCAGGAGTAAGGGTAAGATTGAGCGACTTTTCCACAGCAGAACGAATAAAAGGCCGTATATTAGCCCAGTAATGGGCTCTGGGATCGTAATTCCCCATTTCAAATTGTGATATCACAGCCTTATAAGCCGGGAAATCCTCAACATATTCCTCAAGTTCAGGTGTTTCCAGTACTGAATACCGGACAGGGGTGTAACCGGTTTCAATAGCCCATTTGAGATTATTTTCTTTATTGGTAAGGAATTTCAGGAACTCCCAGGCGTATTCCTGGACACGGGCACTGCGGGTATCCAGAATTCCTACATTTGTGCCCTCAAATAAAGTGGCTCGCTTTTTGTTACCAGGCATGGGGTAGGCCCCCCATTCAAAACGCATGGTACCATCGTCCCGTCGTAATGCTCTTTCAATAAAAGGTATGCCTGCAGAGCTTCCATAAAACATGCTTATGCGGCCTGTGCCAAAGAGTTGGCTCAGGTATCCCCTCTCCTGGAGTGAAACATTTTGGTTGTGGACAAGATCCACGATAAACTCCAGGGCTTCTATTGCTTCCGGGGAATTGAGCTGGGGCTGGCCTTCTTCGTCAAGGTACTGCCCGCCATTCTGGTAAAGATACAGGGAAAAAGTGGCTTCTACAGGTCTTATACCCAGTCCAAATTGGTCGATCCGGTTGTTACCCGTCAAGTCCCTGGTGAGTTTCCTTCCGGCTTCTAATTTGTCTTCCCATGTGGTAGGAACTTCATCTATGCCCGCTTCCTGGAAATGATCTTTATTGACAAAAAAGACATAACTGCTTTTATTAAAAGGGAGGGTATAAAGTTTATCATCCCATGAATTATTCGATATAAATATGTCTATGAAGTCATCTAAGTCTTCCTGGAATTCAGGATCTTCATCGACAAACTTTTGAAGAGGTTGAATGGCGTCAGCTTCTATAAAAAGACTTGTCCATGTTTCATACATCTGGGTGATGACGGGAGGGTTTCCTGCCTGGATAGAAGCTATGAGTTTCTGATTCAAAGATCCGTAAGCTCCCTGATAAACAGGGATGATCTCTACTTCTTCCTGTTGTTCGTTGAAATCATCAGCGATTTCCCGGAGGAGTTCACCATGATCACCAGCCATGGAATGCCAGAATTCTATGCGTATTCGGCGGCCCTCATATTCGGAAGTCATATCCCCGCATGAAAAACAGAAAATGGTAAGGACGGCACATAAAAAAGTTAAACGTATCGAAACTTTCCAGAATTTCGGCATGCCGCTAAACCACCTTTTGTGTGGAATGAATGCGTGGATAAATATTAGATCTTTTCTACCTTGCCGGCTTTAAGGCAACTTGTACATATATAAGCCTTTTTGGAACGACCGGCTTTTTTAATTTTGATGTGGCGTATATTAGCTCCAAAAATCCTCTTACGCCGGTTGTTGGAGTGGCTTACATTGTTCCCGATTAATCTTTTTTTACTGCAAATTTCACAAACAGCCATAGTATTCTGCTCCTTCTTTTCTCATTATTAATATAATTTTATTGTACAAATTTATTGTGCAAATTGTACCTGAAATTCTTTATTTCTCCACTTAATTTCATGATTTTAGTATTCAAAAGCACTTCGTCCAATAAATTCACGCAAGAGGGAGGTGGGAGGTACTTCGGTATCAGAAATATCCAGAAAATACGAAAGAAATTTTAATAAACGACGTATTTCGCAATATTCTTCTCTGGTTTTCGGGACATCTTTGAGTATGGGTTCTGCAAAACGCTTTAATATTGCCAATTCATAAATAAGAGAAGAATTAAAAATGATGTCGGCATTTTCCTGGAAAGGAAAAATCCAGCGTTCTTCTCCATCTCGAACGCTTGGCCATCTGCCAATGGTATCTAATGCACCATGACCGCGAAAGTGGTGGTCTCTGACCATTCTACGGAGTAAACGAAGATCAGTGGTTGGTATTCGGTTATGATTGTCAATATTGAGCTGAGTAAGAGCACTTACATATATTTTGTATTTTTGGTGGCCGGGAATCGAGGAGGTAAGCATGTTGTTCAGTCCATGAATGCCTTCGATGATAAGTATCTGATCTTCTTCTAAACGAATTTTGTTTCCGTCATAATATCGCTGACCACTTTTAAAATCAAATTTGGGGAGTTCGACACTCTTTTCTGCAAGAAGATCACGGAGGTTTTTATTGAGAAGTTCCAGGTCCAGAGCTTTTATGTGTTCAAAATCATAATTCCCATTTTTGTCCCGCGGAGATTTGGAACGATCAAGAAAATAGTTATCAAGCGATAAACTTATAGGAAAACGACCGTTTACCCGGAGATGGATGTTTAAACGCTTGGCAAATGAGGTTTTTCCAGAACTTGATGGTCCGGCAATGAGAACAATTCTGAGTCCTTTTCGCTTTGTGATTTCATCAGCAATAATGGAAAGCTTCTTTTCATGAAATGCCTCAGATACTTTTATGATTTCGCTGATTTCTCCGGAAACAATACAATTATTCAATTCACCTATGTTGGTTACACCCAATATCCGGCTCCATTTATGATATTCCCGGTAGATTTCGAATAATTTGGGTTGATCTATGGGACCGTTTTTTTCTTCAAATACTTTGTAGTCCGGTGCCCGTAAGATAAAGCCTTCCTGATAGGGTATGAGATCGAAATATCCAATGAATCCCGTTGAAATAGCAAGTGGGGCATAATAGTAATCATAAAGGTCTCCCAGACGGCAAACACTCACCTGATGTTTTTTGGAATTCAGTAATAAATTGACTTTATCAGGATAATCTTTTCGGAATAATTCAATGGCTTCTCCCAGGTTGATTTTTTTGCGTTCAATCGGTAAATCCAAATCAATAATTTCCTGCATTCTTTTTTTTATATTCTTTAAAACATTGGAAGTCACTTTTTCAGTTCTCAGGTCTAATTCTCCGTAAAGTCCTTTGTTTAGGGAATGATGGATGTAAAGAAAACCTTTGGGATAAAGATCCTTCATTGCTTTGAAGAGTATAAAAGTCAGGGTTTGTTTATAACATTCCAGTCCCGGTAAAGAAAGGATGGGAACCAGTTTTAAGATGTTGGTATTTTCGTGAAAACGATGACTAAAACTGCGAAAGCGATTATTTAAAATGGCGCATATATATTTTTTCCGAACGTTGATCTTTTTTTTGTATAAAAAATCAATTATCATTGAGTTTCTTTCAACCCGGAACGTATTACCATTATAAAGCACATCTACGGGATCTTTTAAACTTTCTTTTTTCTTGCTGACACCTTTTTTGTTATTATCTTTCATATTGTTGCCTCTCTTTTTACTGTGTGCTTTACTATGTAAGTCTCTTTCCATGTATTAAACAAACCTCATATTATAGTTTTTTTCTGGAATATAGCAAGAAGCAGGTAATGCACGCTTTCCTTGTTTGTTTTATTGTCGTTACAGAACATGTTGCAACCTCAATAAAAATCCTGGTAATAGAGCTTTTTTCTTTTTTAATAAGGGGAGTGAGTTTCCTTTACTATGAATAACTCAAAAAACTGCATACTCACCAGGTTTCTCAGGGGAAAGCACGGTGAAAATATTTATACGCCACTTGAAGGTTTTTTAAAGCAGGGGTGTTTTTTATGTTTATAAGATGAGTAGTGCCTAACCAGTTATCAGTCAGGATTTCACGGGCTGCTGCTTCTTCTTCTGTGTCTTTCCTTTCAAGGTAATATTGCAGATGGGTATAAATAAGTGCCACTCTTCTTTGAGACAGGTCAGTCAAATATGGGGCTTCGTGTTCTGTTTTAAGAATTGTTTCAATACTTTGTAAAAGATTGAACCAGGGATAATGGATAGAACGTGTGGATAGAGTACGGGCAAAATTCTCGACTTGCCTGTAACTGGATTCTCGCATGTCTACCATCATTGTAGAGAAAGGTTGTGAAAGAAAGAGAAATTGAAAAAAGTCATCTATAGAATGCTCGGCTTGTCGAAAGTATTCCGGTTTTATTTGCAATCCCATTAAGGTGTGAGGCGGCACAGAGGGTTCGATATCGGCAAAATGCTCGAAAAGAGACCTAAGAGACCGGAAGGTAAAAAGAAATTCAATGTCATCTATCTGTTCACTCCAATAAATATAGTCCTGGTAATAAGGGTTTTGATAAGGAGGATAATCGGCAATTATATCTATAAGAAAGGGGTATGATTCAGGTATATTTGTTGCCAGCCTGAGATATTGAATGAAATTCTGCAGGGAATGGTTATAGAACAGGGTTTGTCGGGCCAGACTTCGTGGGTCGTCTTCCCTATCGTCTACATTGAGAGCCAACCCGT
>PWGE01000038.1 GCA_003554345.1 Candidatus Sumerlaeota bacterium
ATTCCAGTGGTAGGGGCAAACCTATGTGTTTGCCCTGTATTAATCTCCCCGATCATTTCAGCCGCAGGAGCAGACCTGCGTGTCTGCCCTGCTAAATTGTAACCCGGGAGTATAGAACTTGTAAGCAATATTTTTCTGTTTTAGTTGTTCTTCTTTTTCTGAATTCTTAAGGTATTTCTATTTTCAGAGGAGTGCCATCCTTACAGATATGGCACATATTTGTAAGCCTGACTAAACATCCATTTATCAGACAAACACGTGGTTCTCCACCACCAACCGTTGTTTTTCTTACACAAAAGAAGTAAAATCCATAACCTCGCGACGATACGCTCTGGGAAGGAGAGAAGCATCTTTCCTCATTTTTCCGATAGCAATCAACATGGGGATATATTTCTGAGAATCTACAGAGAATTCAGCTTTCACCTTTTCTTCGTCGAAACCATCCATGGGATGCGTTTCCAGGTCATACACTTGAGCCGCATACATCAAGCTCATAGCAAAAAGCGAGGCATTTTTTGTGGCAAATAATCTTCGCTGTTCACTCTCCTTTTCCCCGTAAAGAGCGGCCGCTGTCTGACGCATTTGCTCTTTGTTTTCTTCGGGGAAATAACCAAGTGACACCGCTTTATCAAGCACAGGCTCCAGATTTTTTTCGACTCCTTCATTATCGGCAATGACAATAAAAACAGCAGAGGCCTCTTCAACCTTAGCCTGATTGAAGGCTAATTTGCGCAGAGCCTTTTTCCTCTCCGGACTTCGAACCACTATCAGTTGCCATGGCTGCAAATTTAAAGAAGATGGCGTCAGATTAGCCAGGGAAATGACTTTCCTGAGGGTTTCACTTTCAATCACATACCGCGGATCAAAAAAGTTTATTGACCGCCTTTGATTTAGTAATTGCTTCTCTTTCATTTTTTTCTCCTGTTCATATATTGGTGTGTAACAAACGAAATCACTTTCTTAATGCAACAGATTTTCCCGGGTTCAGATTCTAAAGTACATATATTACTTTCAATGTCAAGTATATATCCGCAGCGCCAGTTAAACGTGCATGAAACATCCCCCGGATATTTTCAAACAATCATTCCCTTTTTGATAAAACATGGAGGACTCTTACTCAGAGACTGCGGTATTTTCCCTGAGAAAATTTTTTCATACTTTTTGAAAAAACTCTTTCATCGCTTCTTTTTCATCTCATTCCAGGAAAAAATCCACCAGGCATGTCAGACCATTACTTACTTACTGATTTGAAAAATACAAAAATGTCTGTAAAGGATTCATCTTCTCTCTCCAAGCTGTTTCTGTAACAAGAGAAAGGTCACTGTGAAAGGAGGCTCATGTTTTGATAATAAGAAAAAAAAAACTACAATAATTATATCAGGTAAAAATGTTTTCATTAAAAGTTCATAACACCTTTGTTCATCAACTAAAAAACTGTGTGAAAAGCGGTATTCCCATCATCCGCTCACTGGATATTCTTTCCGAGAACTCTCCCACCTACCGCTTAAGAAAAACAGTCCGCAGGATGTCTGCTGATATTCAAAAGGGGTCCTCTTTTCATGAAGCTCTGGCAAAACACCACCGAAAATTTGACTCCCTTCTTATCAGCAGTATTGCAGCTGGTGAAAAAAGCGGTCAACTGGAAGAATTTCTTGATGAACTGGAACTGTATTACTCCAATGTTCTGGAAATCCGACGTCGTGCTATAGGTGAGCTTTTCTTTCCATTAATGGAATTAGCTCTCATGCTGGCTATTCTCATTGCTCTTCCTTCCATTATTGAATTTTTCATGAGACTATCGCCTGCTACCATAGAAGAGGTGCCTTTTTTCACCTTTTTGGTATATCTTCGACAAACAATACTCACGGTACTGGGAAGTATCATTCTTGTTCTGGTCATCCTACGACTTCTGTCTTTTTTCCCTGCGTTTAAAAACCTTTTTGACTTTTCCATTATTCGTATTCCTCTTACAGGGAAAATAGTGAAAAAAATATCGCTCTACAAAATTCTCATGAGTTTTTCATTTCTTGCTAAAGGAGGGATGGATGTCCAGACGATGTTCAACCAGTCTGCTGACTCATGCCGTAACAGGTACCTGGCAAAAAAGTTTCGTCGTTCTTTAAGGGCCATTCAAAATGGAGGAAATATCAAGCAAGCGTTCCTCAGAAGTAATATTTTCCCCCCTCAGGTTATTGAAAGCGTCAATATTGGCGAACAAACGGGCAAACTGGATGAACAGCTTCAGAAAACAGCTCAACAAATGATTGAAGAGGTTTTTATGACCCTCAAGATTCTCCCCAAATTTATCACACCCCTTCTCCTGCTCCTGATGGGCTTACTGGTTCTCATGTTAGCCCTGGAAATATATATAAAACCCATCATTGACATAATGGAAAGGATATAATATGCGCAGTGAACTGGAGTGTCTCAATTGCATTTTACGACAGGGAATAACCACCACCCGCCTCACAGATTCAGAACCAGAGGTGCAATTCCAGGCTGTTCGGAAAGTCCTGAAATATCTTTCTACTATCACAGATCTTTCACCTTCTCCTGCCGAACTTTCCACCCCCGCCTACCGAATCGTTAAAGAGACTACCGGTAAACAAGATCCTTATCAAAAACTCAAAGAAGAATCCAGCAAACATACTAAAAATCACCTGGAAGAAATCGTTAAAATCATTCGTGAAAGCGACCAGCCCTTATGGACAGCAGGTCATCTGGCAGTTATTGGCAACACCATTGACTTCGGCATTTTTAAGGCAGAAGATATCAATATCGAAAAAGATCTGCTCACTATGCTACGGCAACCACTGGCTATCGACGAATATTGTTATTTTGAAAAAATTCTTTCACAGAAGAAAGAACTTCTCTACATAACCGACAATGCCGGGGAAGTATATTTCGATTATCTTTTCGGCAGAGAAATTCAACGTCACTTTCCTCACCTGAAAATCTATTTTGTGGTTCGTTCCGAACCCGTCATCAATGATGCCACCCTCAAAGAAGGACAGGAAGCAGGATTAGACACAATCGGCTCTATCCTCACTACAGGCAATGACGAAATAGGTTTACCCCTTCATAAAGCAGATTCAACAGTCCGGGAAATATGGAATAGAAACCCCGTTATCATTTCTAAAGGACAGGGTAATTTCGAAACTCTCAATCAACAACACGGTGATATTTTTTTCCTGTTAAAAGCCAAATGTTCCATTGTAGCCCACGAAATGGGAGTTAAGCTTTATGACGTGGTTTTTAAATACCGTCATTAAATATTCTCTTTTTATTTTACTGTGTTTTGCCTCACTCCCTTTATGCAGTGATGTGGTGATATTAACCAGCGGAGAAGTGATGGATGAGATTGAAATTCTGGAAGAAGCCGAAGACCGCTTAACAGTCAGAACCCGTCACACCACGATGGACATTCATCAAAACCGTATTCAAAGCTACGAAAAAGATGCAGAAAGCCGGCGCCGTTTTTTCCTGGGTAATGCCCGTTATCATCTTGAAGCGGGTGAATGGCAAAAAGCCCGGGAAGAAGCCCGTCAGGCACTTGCTCTCCATCCTGATTGTGAAGAAGGATTTCAGCTCCTACGAGAAATAGAAAAGTCCATCAGCGAAGAAAGAATGAAACAGCATATGAAGCTTCTGGAAGAGGCAAGACGTTATAAAGAAGCGGAATTGTGGGAGGACGCCCTTCCCCTGTATGAAGAAATACTCGACAACATTACCTTAGAAGACGCTCCCACTCTCTATCGGGAAACAACCAGAGAAATAGCCGTCGTTTATCTTCACGCTGCCAGGACATTGGTAGAAGAAAGTCCCCGGCAAATAACCGAATTGCAAAAAGCTCAGCAATTCTTAGAAAAAGTAATACAACATGATGACAATAATGCTGATGCCTTCTTTCTTATGGGTATAACCGAAGAACTCCTCGACAGAAATGTCGAAGCCCTCCAGTATTATCAAAAAGCCCTGGAAATTGACAGCACTCATCAACAAGCCCATGAAAATTTCTCAAGACTCTATTACCTGGCAGAACAGGAAGAGGATATCACTCTACCCGATCATCTCGCCGATCCTGACATTTTGCCTCCCGGTGTTTCTGCTCCCGAAGAAGAGCAAGAACCGGACTATTCTGAAAATAATCAAAACAATGGAGTGGCTGTTTCCGAAGCACTCCAGGAAGAAGAAGGAGGTCTTGCTATCAATAACATCATACCAGAAAACTTACAAGAGTATCTCTCCCTGGATTTTGCAAGGGAAATAATCGACATTGCCCAGCCCTTTGTAGAAGATTACTGGCAGATAGCGCTTTTATTGGTTCTTTTTATCCTTATTTACTGGATCATACCGGTCAAGCATTTCGAGCGTAACGCGCTCAACAAACCTTTTTTCCTGAAATACAAGCGCTGGGTAAAAATACTGGGCATCTTCACGTATCTCTTTTATTTCTTTGAGCGTCTTAACCATATCTTTTCTTCCAGGGCCAAAAAGGGGGATTGCCCCTATTGTCGGTCTGATATCACAGATTTCTACAGCTGGACCAATTTTGACTTTGCCCATTGTCCCCATTGCGGTCATGAGTTTGAAAAGCCTTTTTTCAAGCCCAGGGATTACCTGTATGAGTTAGCCCACGATATGGCAGAAAAACAGGAGATTTATCAACAAGGCGACAAAGGAATGGGTAGTCTTGTAGAAAAAGAAAACATAACCTTTTTCATTCAGGCTGTCCTTTCCCTGGCCATAGACTTTCGCTCAACGGACCTTCATTTTGAGCCCTCTGCTGAATCGCTTAGAATTCGCAACAGGGTGGATGGACTTTTATATGATTTGGTCCACATTCCAATGCCTCTCCATCCAGCCATTGTTTCTGCTTTAAAAATCAGGGCCTCTCTGGATATATCCGAAAAACGCCGCCCTCAGGACGGAAAGTTCAGATTCGGCCGGGAGGGCACCTCCTATGATATCCGTATCTCCACCGCTCCCACCCAGTTTGGAGAAAAAGTAAACCTGAGAATATTACCCCGTCATCATACTATTTCTACTTACGCCGAACTCGGCATGGAAAAAGAAGATATTGAGAATATGAAGACCGCCGTTAACAAGAATTTAGGGCTGGTTCTCTCTACAGGACCAACTGGAAGCGGGAAAACTACCACCCTATATACCATTCTTCAACAACTTAATACCGGCGACCAGAATATTATTACTCTGGAAGATCCTATTGAATACGAATTTAAAGGTATCAACCAGATGCAGGTTAATCAATCAGCAGGTTTCACATTTGCCAACGGACTGCGCTCTATTTTACGGCAGGATCCCGACATTATTATGGTTGGTGAAATACGTGATACCGATACAGCGGAAATTGGCGTCAATGCTGCTCTAACCGGTCACCTTGTGCTTTCCACACTTCATACGATTGATGCTGTATCTACTATTACCCGCCTTATTGATATGAATGTAGACAGCACCCTGTTTGCCAGTGCCCTGAATATTATCATAGCCCAACGATTAATGCGGGTCAACTGCCAGTTTTGTACACAGCCTTACAAGCCGGAAACTCACCTTTTGAAAAAGCTGGGGATAGAAAACGCTGTTTCTACTGTGACCTTCCATAAAGGAACGGGCTGTGAAGAGTGCAATAATATTGGATACTTAGGGCGGACAGGGATTTTTGAAATTCTTGTTATTGATGATAAAATAAAAGAACTTATAGAAAAGGAGGCGGGGCGTCAGAAAATCCTTGATCACGCTCAGTCGATGGGAATGAAAACCCTGAAGGAAAAGGCTCTCCACAAGGTTTTTCAGGGGGTAACTACTGTCGAAGAAACAATTAGAGTGATAGGAGCTTAATATGAAAAAAAACATTCATACATCTGTTCTTCCCCCCGCCATAGGACCATACAGTTCCGCCGTTAAAGCAGGAGATTTTATTTTTCTCTCAGGACAAATCCCTTATCACATGGAAAAGAACACCATAATAACCGACAATATAACTGAAGAATCTTATACTATCCTCAATAATATCCGTCATTTTCTGGACTCCCAGCAGCTCACTCTTTCAGACGTTGTTAAAACCACTATTTATATGACCGATCTTTCCCGGTTCAACCAGGTAAATACTGTTTATAACGAATTTTTTCATGAATCGTTACCGGCACGCAGTTGTGTGGAAGTAAACCGGCTGCCCAAAAACGTTCATATTGAAATAGAGTGTATCATTTATGCCCCATCTGCATAATATTAACACCAGCAAAATTCGCTGCCTTTTCGAAGTTCTTCAGGATATCAACGGACTTCTTCCCAGAGACGCCTTACTGGAAAAAATCGTCGTCCTGGCCACAACAGCGGGGGAAGCTCAGGCCAGTTCACTTATCCTCCTTGACGAAGACAACCCTCAAAACCTTATATTTAAGGTAACAACCGGCTCCCGGGCTCCTCAAATAAAAAAAATACGCATGAAAACAGGACAGGGAGTAGCAGGCTGGGTGGTTCAAACAGGCAAACCTGCTATAGTCAATGAACCGCATGCAGACAGGAGATTTTTCAGGGAAGTTGCTGATAAGATCAACTATGAAACCTATAATATGATCTGCGTACCCTTAAAATATGGAGACAGAATTCTGGGCGCTTTGCAGGTCATAAACAAACATGACCGACAGCTTTTCACAGAATCCGACCAGTATCTTTTAGAGATATTTGCCAATCAGGCAACAAATGCCCTGCTCATTACAAAATCCATCGAGGAAAAGCAAAGTACTATCAATTCCCTGAAAAGTCGCCTGAAATCACTTCAAAAGCCGCCTATCTTTATTGGAAATGACCCTGCTGTTAAAAAAATACGCGAAATCATCAAGAAAGTGGCGCCTGCCGA
>PWGE01000023.1 GCA_003554345.1 Candidatus Sumerlaeota bacterium
ACACCCATCAAAGGACCTACTGTCTCCCGCATAATTTTCACATCTTCCAGCTTAGCACCGCCCGGACCAAAACCGGTAGAAGTTTTGACAAAATCGGCTCCTGCTTTTTTTGCCAGCTCAGAAGCTTTTCTTATCTGTTCTTTGTTCAACAGAGCTGTTTCCAGGATAACCTTCAAAACCTTTCCCTGAGTTGCTTCTCTTACCGCCTGAATATCATCTTCTACCAGCCGGTAATTGCCTGATTTAAGAGCTCCTACATTCAATACCATATCAATTTCATCAGCACCATTAGCAATAGCGTCCCGCGCCTCTATAGCCTTTACTGTTGGTGTGGTAGCTCCCAGAGGAAAGCCCACCACCGTAGTCACTCCTACCTGAGTACCCCTCAGAAATTGCCTGGCTATCTTCACATTGGAAGGATTGACGCAAACAGTAGCAAAATCGTAGCGCCTGGCTTCATCACATAATTTTTTCACGTCTTCTACGGTAGAATCAGGATGGAGCAGGGTATGGTCTATCAATCCTGCCAGGTCAGAAGAAACTTTCCCGTCCGTCTGCTTGGAAGCTATCCTATCTGCTCCGGCATCAACGATATTTCTCACCGCCTTTTCCCTGTGAACCACACAAAGGCCGCATTCCACGCAACACTCAACATCACCATTGCAGGGGGCTGAAGAAGGCGGGGCAGATGGTCCCACATCCTGAACCATGACATTACCTCCCGTACGTTCCAGCGAAAAAAGTCGCTTTCCTTCCCTGGCTAAACTCTTTGCCGATACTACCCGGGCTCCAAGACTCGATATCGTATTCAAAATTTCATGAACCTTTTTTCTGTAAAAAGAAGTCACCGGTGGCTCAGGCGCACCACAGCATATCACAGCATCCTTTGCCATGAGAATTCTCTTTTCCTGGCGAAACGCCAGAAGAATACAATGCGTGGCAGCATTATCAGCAATCATCCCGGCAATTTTTGCTGCTCCGTTCAAAGTGAGCACCGGTACCATCAGTCCATCCACAGCATTCAAAATTTCCCTGTTCCACAATTCATACTCGCTCACAATACGTTTAACACCTGCAGACAGTACTTGTTCTTTTCCGATAAGACGTTCAGCAGCAGGTGTCAGGTAAGCAGAAAAAACAGCCCCTTCGCCGGCCAACTGAGACACTGCTTGTAATGATGTTTCCACTTCTCTGTCGCCGCCCATGAATATAAGCAGTATTTCGGGATTTTTCTTCTGTTTTTCCTGGAGTTTTTGCATGGTTTGACTGGTAATTTTTTGTATAAAACTTTCTTCCACGGCTCACATCTCCTTAGTGAAATTTTTTACGGCGATTTTTACGGTATACACTATCTATCACGCCGCTGATTATTGTTCTCGTCGGTCCTTCCCTGTATCCCAGTATTTTACGACAGGCATTTCCCTCATCAATGATGAGGACAATATCTCCTATTCCGGCTCCAATATGCACATCAAGAGCCATCTGGATATCTCCACACGGTGCCAGGTTCATCTCATGTACAGGGCGAACCAACATCAACTTCTTCCCTTCCAGGGAGGAATGTTTAGTGGTTGCCCACACATTGCCCACTACTTTTGCTATAAACACCGCTTTTTCCCTCCTTCAGTCTTTCAGAATCTCTTCCTCAATTTCCCAACAACACCCATATTATTCCTTTATCGTTAACCCATCAATAATACCAACCACTGCATTATGGCAAATAGGATTATCAGGAAAAGCCTGGCAGGCTTCGCGAGAACTCACATAAAAAACATATTCACCGGCTCCTGCTCCCACAGCATCCAGCGCCACTACAGATTGTTGTTCAGGAGGTGTGTTATCCTTTCCATTTTCCTGAAAAATACGGTCAACTTCTTCCCATTTGAGGGGTTTCAGCATAAGTATTTTCTTTCCTTCAACACTGGAATGTTTTTGCGTGGCAACCACGCGTCCTATTACTCTAGCAGCCTTCATGAATTTTTGCTCCCATGCTTTTCTATAAGCCTCTTCTCATTTGAAATACCGGTTTTCAATTTCCTTCATCTTATCCAGTCTTCGTTGATGACGTCCCCCTCCATAAGGAGTATCGAGCCACTTTTTGACAATTTCATATGCCACCAGTTCGCCTATCATTTTCCCGCCGAGACATAAAATGTTAGCATCATCATGTTCTGAAGCAAAGGCACCGGTCAATGTATTGTAGGCGGTAACCGCTCTGATCCCCTTCACTTTATTCGCCGTCAGACAGACGCCGGCACCGGTTCCATCGAGGAGAAGACCCTTTTTATACTCTCCTCCAGCGACAGCTTCTCCCACAAGAAGGGCATAATCAGGATAATCACAGGATTCTCTGGAATAAGTGCCAAAGTCAATAACATTGTACCCTTCCTTCTGAAGAAACTTTTTAATTTTTTCTTTTAAGTCCCATCCACTATGGTCCGATCCTATAACAATATCCATATTACAACACACTCCTTCGTAAGTCCTTATGAGGTTGTGGTATTACAACCCGGCGGATAATAATACCCTCTTCTTTCAAAGCGTTACAGCCATCATTCACCGCAGTTCGAACCGCTCCTACTTCCCCGGTCAGCGTAACAAAGGCTTTTCCTCCCAGGGCATTGGCAAGGCGTACTTCAATCAACTGAACATGTGCCCCTTTGACTGCAGCATCAGCTGCTATGATACTGGAAGCAGCAGAAAAGGTTTCTATTATACCCAGCGCATCCAGCTCTGTCACATTCGACATATCCCGAATGGCAGGTACCAGTTGAGGGTCGATATTCGGTATAAGTAATTTATCAATAAGGGCATCTTTTGAGAGAGCTAAACCCTGCTTCATTGATGCTTCCACATCTGCCACGGTTCCGGTAATCAATACAATGAATTTACCGGGACAGACAGAATGCGCCTCCACAAGTTCACTTTCAGAGGCTTTCAACAGAGCATCCGTCACTTCAAAACCTTTAGCAATACTGTTTAATTCTATCAAACCTATGGCACGTTGCATACTTATTGAACCTTTCCGGTAATTTCCACCCTCTCCCGGCTCACATGAGTGACCCTCCCATCAATACTGGCATGAACCATCATGCCCAGGGCATCTGGCGGAATTTCACCAATAACATCTCCCCTCACAAGAGTATCACCCTTTTTCACCACCGGCAGGGCACTTTTTCCTATTTTAGGGGTAAGGTCAATAACCACCTTATCTGTTTCTATCTTTTTTATTTCATATGTCTGACGTTCATAATCATCTACACCAATACGAATAGCCAGGCGTTCGGCATTTACCTTGCGGAATTCCTTTTCAGAATGAGGTTCCAGAACTTCCCGGCAGTGGGTATTTTTCACTCCATCAACCCGCAATTTCTCGCCAACCTCCTGCAAAAGCCGCCGGGGAGATAAGTCCAGGGGACAGGCATACATATCGCAAAGGCCGCACTCAGAACAAAGGTAAGCAGGAGTATACTCAAAGGCATTCTCCGGAGCAATAAAAAGCTGACGCATAACTTTGTGAGGTTCCAGGGCATGTCCCAGGAGGTTGCGAGGACACACAATGGTACAATCAAAGCACTGATCACAGGTGGATTTACCCCGTCGTTTATGGGCACGTAGAGACATTGTCTGTTTTCCTGTCAGAGGGTGGTCGGGCGGCAATACCAGCAGTCCCCCGCAGGTTTTGTCTATCCGGTAATTCTTTTCAACCGACTCTCCCATCATGGGACCTCCTGCCAGGATGATAAAATCATCTGAAAGAGGTTTTGCGATATCAACCAGTTCCCCCGCTGATATTCCCAATGGGACCTCTGCCAGATAAGGCTCTGCCAGCTCACCCGCTACCGTCACCCAGCGGGTGGTAACAGGGAGACTTTTTTCAACGGCTAATGTTATATTCAAGAGAGTGTTCACATTAATGACCACGCATCCCACATCAATAGGGAGGCCACTTTCCGGTATAATTCTACCGGTCACATTATAAACCAGCTCAAATTCATCCCCGGCAGGATAATAATTCTGCAGAAACCACAGCTCAATATCACTGCTTTCTCCCACAGCTTTTTTGAATGTTTCCACTGCCTCAGTATATTTTTCTTTCACACCGATATAAGCATTTCGTGCGCCGGTCACATATTTCACATAGCGCAATCCCCGGACTATTTCAGCAGCGCAGTTCTGCATAAGATGCCTTTCAGTGGAAAGTACGGGTTCACATTCAGCCCCGTTAGCAATAACCGTATCCACCTGACAGTCCATCTTTTTATAGGCAGGGAACCCCCCTCCACCGGCACCTACAATGCCCGCTTCTTTAACCTGTTTAATAATTGTATCTCTTTGCATTTTCACCTATACAATTCGAAAATAATCTACAAGAACACAGCGCAGGGGACGGGTAAAATTCTTTGCACTTACCAGACCATCACCGGTAGGTGTGGCAATGGAAAGGGTGGCATAGCCTTCTCCCATTCCCAACCCCATATAGGAAGGACCATTTTTTACAAAGATAGAACACGCTATTTTTTTCGCCATTTCGGTTAGACTCTGCACATTCAATGAATGCATGATAGCCGTATGTCCATTCCCACCTTCCATTTCCACTGCCAGATCAATTGTCTCACTGATACCTCCCGTTATAGTAAAAGGAAGAACAGGCATTAATTGTTCTGTCCAGAGAAAATCATTCTCTTTACCCACAACACCCCATAAAATTCTCACTTCCTCACCCACATCAATACCGAGGGCAGCGGCTATTTGACGAGCTCCCTTACCAATAAAGTCCTTATTAACCACTGGATGAGCTCCCCCTTTTCCACTTTTCTCAATAGCCATCGAAGAGAGTTTTTCCATCCGGGCTTCGGATAATTCATACGCCCGGGGATCAGCACGAAGACATGGCAAAATACTCTGCTCACATCCTTCTGCCAGCAGCACTTCTTTTTCAGCAGTACATAACACATTATTATCAAAAGAGGCACCTTTAATAATAGAATCAACTGTTTTTCGTGGTTCTACCGTATTATCAACCACCACCGGCGGATTACCCGGACCCGCAGCAATTATTTTTTTGGGGGTTTTCATGGCTTTTTCAACAACAGCAGGACCTCCTGTTACCAGCAAAAGCCGGATATCAGGATGGGAAAAGAGAATTTCAGCCCCTTCCAGGGTGGGTTCCTTCATTGCCGTTATGATCCCCGACGGAGCCCCTGCAGACTCAGCAGCCTGACTGAGGAGCCTCATCGTTTTGAGAGAAACCTCTTTTGCACCAGGATGAGGGGCAAAAACCACGGTATTGCCACCTGCCAGTATACTGATGGCATTATTTATTATGGTAGAAGAAGGGTTTGTGGAAGGTGTCACAGCACCTATGACCCCAAAGGGGGCTCTTTCCACAAGAGTTAAACCGCGATCCCCGGTATACGTTCGGGGTTTCAGGTCTTCAATCCCGGGAGTTTTATCTGCAGCAAGCTGATTTTTCAGGGTTTTATCTTCCCACCGTCCCATACCTGTTTCCTGAGCAGCCTGCTTACCCAGATTTTCCGCCTCTTTTCGGGACACTTCTCTCATCGCTTCAATAATGTGAGCTCTATTTTCCAGGCTTAAGGCAACAAATTTCTTCTGGGCTTTTCGGGCTGCAGCAATAGCTCCTTCCATAGTGGGGAAAAGAACTTCTTCCCCAGAGCCATCTGGCCTGGGTGAGGCAGGTATACCCTCTTCTGTCTCCAGACGGGCAACAACCTCGCGTACTATTCTGGCAACTTCTTCCCTTTTAATATCCATGACCTTCGCTTCCCATCTTATGAATTCTTTTCAAAGATTATGGAGCCATTCTTTTCCACATAATCCACAATACCCATAATGGTGCAGTCAACAGGACGGTCCTGGGTAATCTCCGTCATTCGTGAGGAAGAGCCCGAAACAATAAGTACAAGCTCCCCTTCCCCTGCACCAACGGAATCAATGGCAACTAAAGAGGAACCCTGTGCTTTAAGAGAATCGTCTACGGGTTGAACCAGGAGAAGCTTGGTTCCCGAAATTTTTTCGTCTTTCCTGGTACATACCACATTTCCCGTAACCAATGCAAATTTCATTTTTCCCCCTCTTTTATCTTCTTTATGGTGGGATTCATTTTCTCACCTGGTTTGTATGCAACCTCCCGGCGAAAACCCTGAAATACAAGAAAAACAGACCATGATACTTCTTCCCTGCCTTCCGACATCCGGTTCTTTTTCACCTGTCAGGTCACAGCACTTTTTTCATGCAGGGCTTTCCCACTCTTTACCGGCAACCTGCTTTCTCAGGTAGCCTGTTCTACCAGGGTGTTACTTTTTTGTTTTCCCGGAAAAAAATTCAGCAGATATAGGCACCTTATCTTCGAGGTCATTATGAGGTCGAGGTATGACATGTACAGATACCAGTTCTCCTACTCGCTGGGCAGCAGCGCTTCCTGCTTCACAGGCAGCACGACAGGCAGCCACTTCTCCCCGAACCAGTACAGTTACATAGCCCTGTCCGATTTTCTCATACCCTACAAGTGATACATCTGCTGCTTTGACCATAGCATCAGCAGCTTCAATCATAGCCACCAGACCTCTTGTTTCAATCATTCCCAATGCCTGTTCCATAATTCTTACTCCTTATTTATTTAATGTAAAATTTATTTAACTTAAAAATACTTCTGTTCCACTTTGCAGATCACAAGCGTTGGCTTCATCAGTATCAAGATGACATTCCAGTTTAAACTTTTCATCAACACGCACCACCACATCTTCAAAGACAACTGCCCGGGGAGGGCGGGTTCGGACACGTACTTTTTGGCCATCCTTTACTTTAAATCTCGTAGCATCAGCAGGAGTCATATGGATATGACGCTGTGCT
>PWGE01000118.1 GCA_003554345.1 Candidatus Sumerlaeota bacterium
CCCTTAAGATCGAAAAACAGACTCCTACCAGGGGACTTGCTCTTTCTCTGCCCTGGAAAAAACGCATTCCCAAAAAACATATTCTCTTTTTTACCCGTCAACTTGGAGATTTAATTGAGGCTGGTGTGCCTCTTGTCAAAAGTATCGATATTATTGCGCAACAGGCAACTCATGCTGAATTTCACGATACTCTTTATGATATTAAAATGTTTATTGAAGAGGGTGGAGCCCTTCATGAGGCTTTAAACCGGCACCCACGTCATTTTTCCCACCTTTACTGTGGTCTGGTGAAGGCAGGGGAAACTGGTGGTTTTTTGCCGGAAGTGCTGGATCGACTTGCTGATTTGCTGGAACAGGAGGATGAACTCAAAGGTCAGATCCTTTCTTCTCTGGCCTATCCTTCTATTATGATCGTGGTGGGATTGGCAGTAGTGGTTGTTCTTGTAACCTATGTGATTCCTAATTTTCAAAGAGTTTTTGTGGACCTGGGTCAGGATTTGCCCTATCTGACACGCTTTGTGCTGGGTGTGAGTGGCTTCTTGCGTTCGAACCTGTTTTTTATCATCCTCGCTGTTGGAGCCCTCATCGTTCTCCTCAAAAAGGTGGTTTCTCAGAAAAAAGTGCTCCTGCGGTTTCATCATTATTTGCTGGTTGCTCCTGTGCTCAGTACCCTGGTTTTAAGAAAAGAACTGGCTCAGTTTTGCCGGACACTGCACGCCCTGTTGAAAAACGGTATTACTATTCTTCCTTCTCTGGAGATAGTGAAGGGTACTATTGAAAATAAAGCGTTATCAAAAGAAATTGAAAAGGTTCCCAAAAGGGTCAGTAAAGGTAAAAGACTCGCCGAATCGCTCAAAGAATGTCAGTACTTTCCATCGGTTATGGTTAATATGCTTTCAGTGGCTGAAGAATCCGGACATATGGAAGACGTTCTCTTGAAACTTGCTAATAGCTACGATAAACAGGTGCAGCGTTACCTGAAAGTCCTGACCTCTTTAATTGATCCCCTCATTATTATATTTATGGCTGTTATTGTCGGATTTATTGTTGCTGCCATGATTTTGCCATTATTTTCATTAAATGTGGGGATGTAGTGAAAAAAGAGGGTTTTACCTTACTTGAAATGCTTTTGGTTATCGTCCTGTTGGGGATTTTAACGGCTGTTACCCTTCCTAATTTTCGTATAGTGTATGGTGATATCCGGGCTTCTTCTTTTGTCTATGAATTTACTTCCCGTGTTCAGCTCCTGAAAGGATTGAGCGTTTTGTATGATGAAGTGTTCAGCATAACCTTTTCACCTCCCGATACCTACGAGGTTGAATATTTCCTTGATGAAAGAGACCCCTTATATGAGGAAAAAAAACAACGCCTGCAGGGTGAAGAGGTCTTTAGAGAATACGAATTGCCTTCTCGCATGGAATTTTCTGAACTCGAATTGTTTGCTCCCGATGAAAAGTTTTTCAGGTTTTTATACCAGCTGCCCGAGTCTGAAGAGGGTGACAAAAAACGCGTCTTTTTCTATCCTAACGGCACGTTTGATGCCGGGTATGTTTCCATTGAAGATAAACGGTTTCATCAAAAAATCACCCTTAATCTCATGGGAGAGGCGGGAAATATTTCATCTAAAACGGAAGTAATGAGAGAATGGCGAGAACAAGAAGAAGAAGATCCTTCTCACATAACAATATTTCGATAAGATCGTTTGGCCGGGGCTCCATTCTTCTGGAGGTTCTGCTGGCAGTATTAATACTCAGTATTGCTATGGTTACCATTATCGGGAATTTTGTGCAGAGTTCTGCCCTGGCGTCTGAAACCGGTTACCATTTGCGGCTCTCCATGCTCCTGGAAACAAAACTGGAAGAGTTTTTTTCGCAGGATGTGATATATGAAAAGACAGAAAGGGGTAATTTCCCGGAGCCTTATGAAAACTGTAGTTATGAAGTGCGTATCATTGAAGAAGACAGGCGCTACAGGCATAATGAGTTCCCCGGTGACCTGCCTGAATTATTGCCCATGTACCGCATTGAATTGAAAATATCCGTGCCGGTGGGCAATCGGACCTATGATTTTGAAACTCATACGTATTACAATCATCTGGATTTTCAGGACCAACCCCCTTATATGTTGAGGTTTAGACTCGATGAAGACTGAACGAGGCTTTACCCTTTTAGAAGTTCTTTTGAGTTCCCTGATCTTTACTATAGTAATCCTGGCAGTTCTGGGAACCTATTCCATGCTAATGAATAACTATCGACTGGCTCGACATTACATTGAAACCACCAATCGGGCGCATAATATTTTTAACCATTTCCGTGAAAACCTGGTGAATGTATATCCGGAATATGAAAATGACCAGGAAGAGATGATGTACTCTCTTTTCCGTAACATTGAAGATGAATATAATATTCCACGTAATGACGTGCGAGAGGATTTTATCTGGGATTTACAGCATTCCCATCGCTACCAGGAAGAGTCCGTTTACGGTTTTGCTGATCGTGACTTTGGCGACTTTTCCTTCATGCTTGAAAGACACGAAAATAATTCCCTTGTTTCATTTTCGGTCTATAATAAGGCATATATGACAGCCCTTGATCTGGGATTAAAACGACTTACCTATTTTGTGGATGACGACGTCTTATATTGCTATAAACAGCCGGTATATGCTCCTTTTCAGGATGTTGTTAAAAATTATTTTCGGGATGCCTGGGAGTTGGAACGTGGAGAGTTGCTGCCCATTGCCGAAGGAGTAAGGGATTTCGAAATATTAGCCCACTATTATCGGGATTATGAATTTAAACAGGCTCAATCCTGGGATTCGAATGCTAATAAGCACGTCTTTCCTCCTTTGCCTGAAGAGGATATGATGGATATTACCGAGGATGAAGAACGTGACCTCTTTCCTGAAAGGGATGGTCTCCCCGTAGGGGTGACTATAAACATTCGTTTGTCGATGGATCCAGATGATCAGGATGGTCGCCTGTATTCCATGTATTATGATATCCCCGTATCTATATCATCATGGTATGAGGATGAATATCGTTATGAGCATCTTTATGAAGAAACACCGTATCGATAATTTTTTCAAAAAAAGAACTTCAAAATGCAGGGATGGTTATGCCCTGCTGGTGACAATGTGGGTGGTTTTTATATTTGCCCTGCTTGCTTCTACATACTTTTACCAGAGTTTTACCAGTGCCCGCCTGGTACAGAGCCAGTTTGACAGGTCCCGTGCTAAAAATCTGGCTATGATGGGAATTGCCCAGGGGGTTCTTGACCTTAAGAATGATAAAATCTGGGCACGTTATGAAGGAGATGAAGAGTTCGATGGTATTGATGATCCCCGTAATTATGATGCCAAAAATAATGTCTGGTTTACCGAAGAGGAGTATCATCAGAAAAATTATCCCTTTCAGGAAGAAGAACAGGGGTTTTTTGAAGTGCGGGTATATCCTCTTAACGACCGTTTGGATATTAATACGGCTCACTGGGAACTCCTTGAAACATATTTCCTGCAGATTGGAAAATCCCGGGAGACAGCTGAGGAGCTTACCCGGGCTATTATCGATTGGAGGACTCCTGGAGATACGGTGATTGATAAGGATGAGGATAAGATCGAGTACTATAATGAGGGAGAAGTGGATGATCCTGAATATGTCCCCTTCAACCGTGACTACAAGGTGATGGAAGAACTCCTTGAAGTGAAGGGAGTGACTCCAGAGCTCTTCTGGGGTATTGATGAAGATAACCAGGAAATTAAAAGACCTCTTCTTTTCAGACCTTTTGATTATTATACAGCTGATGATGAACGTCAGATTCGTGAAAAAAGGGGTTTACTTGATGTATTTACAGTATATAATAGTGATAATAATAATATCAACGTGAATTTTGTGAGTGAATTCATTTTAAAGGTAATGATAGATACAGAGACCGGTGACTCTCCCGCCGCTGCCACTGCTGCCGAACATCTCGTTGATTATAGAGAAGACAGGGATCAACGGGATTACGAGAATGTAGTGCCTTATACCAGGCTGCGCGATCTGGAGTTTTCAGGTACTAATGTGCCTTCAGAAGTTGAGGATCAGCTTACTGTACGTTCTGATCAGTTTCGTATTATTGCACGCGGTACCCGCGGCAGAGTGGATTATACCGTTGTTGCTGATGTGGAACGAAGCTGGGAGGAGATGCAGCTTGTTGATAACTGGGACAGAAAACATGATAGTAAGGTGGGGACCGGCTATTTTCCCGTAGTACGGGTGATTAATTGGACGGAAAAATGAAGGTATTTTTAGAAATACAAAATCAGAAACTGTTTTTATATGCTTTGAAAACCGGGGGTGAGGATGCTTATACCCTCGAAAATCTCTATGAAGGCTCACTGGATACCCTCAAAGATGATGAGACGATTAAAGAGGTAAGGAAAAAGCTTGATGCCGGACGGGTTCGTCGCTGTGAAGCTATTCTGGATAAAAAGTATGTTATTTCCCGTTTTTTTGTTTTGCCGGCGTCAAATCAGGAAGAAGCCAATCAGATGGTGCGCTTTGAATCTGTTAAACACCTTCCTTATGGTGCGGAAGAGTATTATCATAATCATATGGTGATGTCGTATGGTATCGATGGTGCTAAAATCCTTTTTGTGGCCGTAGAAAAAAATTTACTTGATAAGTATGTGGAAGCGGCTCGCGCGCTTAACCTGAAAATAGAAAATATTGAACTCGATATCCTTCTTCTGGCTCGCTATAACTCTCATCATGTTGAAGAACCACGGGAAAATGTTTTGTACCTGTACTTTTTCCCTTCTGGTTCTCAGTTGTATGTGGTCTTTGCCACTAAAGATGAGGTCCTTTTCTGGCGTTCTATTCAGCCCTTTTCCTTTGATTCGCTGAAAGAGGAATCCTTTTTTGATCGTTTGAATTCCCAGTTGAAGCTGAATTATGAATATCTCAAGCGTGAATATAAACTTGAAGTGAGCGAGTTGGTGGTTGTGGCACCTTCTTCGTGTACTGAAATGATTGATATTAATTTTGTTTCTTCTGTAACCGTGGAGTCCTATTCTTTTCCTCTCGACCTCTCTGCCCCGGATATGAATGGCCGATTTCCCTTTATCTGTATGAAAGATCAGATACCTGCTGTTTCCGAAGAGCCCTATTTCTTGAATCTTCTTCCACAATATTACCTTGATTCTCTGTCTAAAAGTTATCGTATCCGGCAGTATATTCATATGGGAATAGGCGTGACAATCTTACTGGGCGCAATAGCGTTTGGTTTGTATCATGTGCATCTTTCACACCGGGAAGCCCGTGATAAATACCAGGAATTGGTTCGTCAGTATCGACCTCTGGCTGAAGAAATTGAAGAAAAACAGAATAGAATTAAAAATCTGCAAAGTGATATTCATACAGAGAATGACATCCTTACTATATTAGATAAAATTGCCACTATTGATACTATCAATGAGAAGATTGCCATTACCAGGGTGGAATACAGTAAAGGGGATACAGTGCGTATTGAAGGACAGGCTCTTACTCATCCTGATGCCATTGATTTTAGAGAAGAGTTGAGAGATCTGAATATCTTTCGGGAAGTTAATCCGCGTCCTACACAGTATACCACACTCCATGGTGAAACAGTGCTTAGTTTTGAGTTCCATTGTGTGTTATGAAAATAAGGAGATGGTCTAAATAACTATGTTTCGTACCCGTCGTGAAAAAATACTTTTTATTGCTACTATTGTGGCAGGTATTGGCTTCTTCGTATATACAGGTGTTATTGAACCCATGATGGCAAATTTTATGACTACCAATACCGAGGTATCTGTTCTGAAAACTGAACTGCAGGAATTAACAGCCAATCTGTCGGAAATTGATCAGATACAGCAGGAATATCAGGATATTGCTGATTATGTAGAAGATGACCATCCCCGTTTGAACGATGACCTGGAACGAATGGTCTATAATATTTGCAGGCAGGCAGGTATTTCTAATCCTCCCATGGATCCTGTTGAGCGTCGTGCTATCGATGATGTTGAGGGCTATAAAAAGGCGAGTATACGTGTTAACTTTACGGGCGATTTCCAGAATTTGCTGCGTTTCCTGGAAGAGGTTAAAAAAGGGGCTTTTGTTGTAGAGTCCTTTAACGTGAGGGTGGGGAGTGATGGAAGAATGAATGTGACTGCCCGCCTCATGAGGATTGTTGATGTACAGGAATAAAATAATGCACTGGATATATAAATAATGAAAATAAACCATAAAACAGTTTATTATCTGGTTTCATATGGATCGGTACTGGGTGCCATACTCGTAATAGTGGTCAGCTTTCGCTTTCGCCATGAGGACCCTTCTGAATTTATTGCTCAAATAGCAGCCCAGGTTGAACATTTTCAGGAAGTGCAAATGAGGGAAGAAGAACCTGATAGTGAGGAGGAATATGCTGAGGAAACTCCTTACCAGACGATTACCAGGGATATTTCCATTGCTTATGAAGGACTTGACGAACGTAATCCCTTTGAAGTGCTTATTGAGCCTCCTGAACCGGAAGAGCCTGAACCGGAACCGGTGCCGGAATTTGATATAACCTATACCACCAGAAACTGGCGTATTATGGGGCCCATGCGGGGCAATCCTGATTTGGGCAGAGAGGATAAAATGCTCATAGAAACGGAACGGGATGCAGAAGAACCTCTCCAGGTGAAAGAAGAAGATACAGTAGAAGCGGAAAGTCGTGAGCGGGGAACAGTGGAAATTGAAATTAGAGAAATAAATATCGA
>PWGE01000117.1 GCA_003554345.1 Candidatus Sumerlaeota bacterium
ACAGCAAACAAAACCAAACCCACAGCCACAGGCCAGGGATAACCGCTAAAATCAAGCACTGGATAAAGCAGCCAGTATCCACTAATACTAAAAAAAGCTGCTCCTAACATACATCAAACACCTATCTTAACGCGCCTGAAAATAAGTAATGCTCTCCAGTCCCGGTTTATCATCTTCCTTGTAGTACGTATATCCAGTTACATGATCAACACTATTTACCAGTTCTTCACCAAATTCCAGGCGTGGTGCAATAGAAGGATCAAAAAAAGATAAAGGAAGAAATACCGCCTTCACCTGTTCATACAATCTGCTCATTTTTTCTCCGTTGATATAATTCATTCCGGAAGGAACCCCGCTTAAGCCATACCTTTCCCTTATAAGTTCCAGCTCTGAACGCAATTCTTCCTCTTGCTCTGTGCTATCAGGAAGATCTCCGGAAGACATTCCCAGAAGACGGTCGTCTTCTTTGAAGAATATTTTTAAATGAGGAGCCAGACCTCCAGCACCCAGAATTATTTCCTGTTTGTCATGTTCTTTTTGTATCTCAAACTGTTCAAGTAAATGAGAAAGTTCTTCCAGAACATCGTGCCCGTTGTCGTGCTTTACAGGAAAAAGGGAATAAAAATCCAGCTGCAGTTCAGTATCGAAATCCACACCCAGTTCCAATAAATGGCCTCCATCCCAATTCTGTTCTATAAAATCCAACCATAGTTCATAATCAACCTCTTCTTCCACAAAAGCATTTAATATTGTGAAATACTGATTTATATGTTGCTCAATCATCTCATAATTACTTGAACTATTAAGAGCATTAAACAGTCCTTCTTTTCTATAATAGGGAAGCAGGGTCTCAAAATGACGGACATCCGAAGGGACTGACAATTCTGAAGTTGAAACAGAACGCAGAGTATTCCCTTCAGAATAATAACGAAATTCACGCTTACTGCCCATCTCATCGGTACCAAATCCCCAGGCGACTATATTTTCTTCTTTTCGGAAGGGTTTATTGTCAGCAAACATATCCATTCCGGAAATCGAACGATCAGGATTAAGGTAAAAATCCAGTACTAAATGGACGAGCTCCTCTGAACTGGCTATAAAAAAGCAATTTTTAAGATTAAAGATGTATATGTTTTGTTCTTCTCCATTTTCCAGAATATTTATATCACTATCGAGCGTAATCTGTCCCTCATAATAAGACTGTCCCTGATAATCCCGGATAAGGAATCCTTCATCTTTCAAAAATTGCATTCCCATGATAAGAGAATAATATTCCTCGGGTTTAAACTGTCCACGAATACCAAGCAAACCATTGAAATCATTGCCCTGGGTAGAATACCCTGCCAGAACAATCTGTTCGTTGAACATTCTTTCTCTCTTGGAAGCATCTGTAAAATAGGGATCATTTAAAACAGTTTCTATATCCTTCCAGGTTTCTTCTGGTAATACTTTTTCCAGGTTTTCCCTGTTAAAATTATTAAAAAAAGCGTTTTCTGTAAAAATCTCTTCCATACTGTCATTGAAATGTGGAAACTCTAAGTAATAACTGAGAGAGTCGGCAGGTAAGAGCTCACTTATTTCCTCATACTGACCACGGATGAAACGCTGTCGAAGAAACAATAATCCTCCCAGAATAATAAACACGCCTATTAAAACAACAGTAATGGCTTTTTTCATTTTTATACTCAATCCTTTCACTAATTTCCGTGTTATATTCTACCTTAATTTAACCGATTTATGAAGCATTTTTTATTTACATATCCCTGGGCAGTGAAATTTATCTCATCTCATTTATAAAAAAACTGTGGGGCGAATTTGTAAAATTTTACAGAAGAACAGGTCCCTTTACTTTATCACTGACACTTATACTGTATAACATAAGTTCAACCAGATTATAACACCTGTAATTGTCATTTTATCAATGAATAAAACAGCATATTATGTGGATGATATTCCCTTTCTTTTTTCATATTATTATTCCGGCAAGAGAGTATATCTCATGTCCCCAGGGCACCTGCTCTTGTAAAAATCTTTGACATCTTTACCTGTCTGCTTATAATTATTATCATGAAAAACAATCAGAAAAAAAGAAAACACCAGCAGGAAAATCTTTTTACACTTCAATTTTTACTGCCTCCGGCCCAGGAAAGTCGTTTAAGAGACTGGGCACAGCAGCATCACTACGCTACGTGGCCCAACTGGGGAGGACACATAACCCTGGTAAATATCTTTGAATCACAGATTCCCAATTCCCTGCTGGTAGACATCCTTTCTCAGAAGTGCCGTCAGACACCGGCTTTCAGGATATTTTTCAATCGCCTGATATTAGAACATCATCGTATTCACCAGGGATTATACACTGTTTATTTAACCTATCCCCGTCATTCACCCGAAGAAAGTTACCGTTTACGCAATTTCCATGAAGAGATTATTTCACTCTTACAGCCACATGTTGATTTTAAGCAAAAGGAGCTGGAAACCAGTCGCTACCGTCAACATCTCAGTCTTACCTGGGGAGTTCCCAAAGAACAGGCCCTGGCTTTATATGAAGAAGCCCTGCGCTGGAAACTGGAATTATGGTGTGTAGTGGATAGCTTAACCTTATTAAAAGTCAACTCGCGCAACAAAAAGCAATGGGAGATGAATATATATCGTGAACTACCTCTTGACACTTCATCAGGGACCTAGGGTATCGCCGCTTTTTTACGCAAGTGAGTGGGCAAAATACCCAGTTGTTCACGATATTTAGCCACTGTTCTTCGGGCAATAGAGGTTCCTTTTTCTTGCAGTATCCTGGTTATTTTTTGATCACTTAAGGGACGAGCAGGTTCTTCATTGCGAATAATTTCTTCAATCTGCGCTTTGACCGCGTTCGCAGAGGAATCTTCTCCATTTTCCATATGGATGGCTGTACTGAAAAAATCTCGGAGACAATACACTCCATGGGGGGTTTGTGCATACTTATTATTCACCGCCCTGGAAATAGTGGTCTCGTGGAACTCTAATTCCTCTGCTATTTCGCGCAAAACAAGGGGTTTCAGATAACGGGGCCCATGCTCTAAAAAACCTTCCTGGCGTTTGAATATTGCCCGGGCAACATTAAGAAGTGTTATCTGGCGACGAAATATATTGCCTATAAACCACTTTGCCCTCTTGAAATATCTCAGCAGGTATTCCTTTTCTTGGGGAGAGGAATACTGACCGGTTTGAATTATCTTCACATAGAGAGGATTTACTTTAAGGTGGGGAATTCGGTCATTTAACAGGAATATTTCCCATTCTCCGCGTGCATTTTTTTCAACTTTCAGTTCAGGAACCACATATTGAGTTTCCTGCTTCTCAAATTGTCTGGTGGGACGGGGGTCCAGATAATGCCTCATTTTTTCCAGATAGCAATAAAATTCTTCCTTATCTATTCCCAGTTTTTTGCAAATCAACTGGAAGCGTTTTTTTAAAAAATCATCGTACAAATCCGAAAGCAATCTGGCAACCACATCATCATAAATACCCGCTTCTTTAGCCTGCACGGTAAACATTTCCTTGTGGGTGAGCGCACCTACTCCTAAGGGGTCAAAAAGCATTACTTTGTTTCGAACTTCTTCCACTTTTTCTTTTTTTACATTAAGTTCACCGGTTATCTCTTCAGGTGAAATCTCCAGTATTCCATCATTTCTAAGATTATATATTATAAAACGCCCGATTTTGTACTCTTCACTAACCTTATCATAAAGGCAACCCAGCTGTTCCAAAAGGTGTTCGGAAAGATCCCGAATATTGCTTTTCAAGGGTGGATACTGCTCATCATCCTGTCCAGGCACCTGACCGGGGGCAAAATTTTCCTGGTTTATCTCCAGGAAATATTGATCGAGTTCCGAATTACGGCTGTCAGTATCCGATTCAGTGGATGCCCCCTCTTCTTCCGTAATCGCTTCTGCAGTATTCTCCTCCATCTCCATCAGGGGGTTTTCCTGCATTTCCTGCTGAATCGTTTGCATTAAAGAGAGCGTGGGAATCTGAAGCAAGCGCAAAGATTGCTGTTGAAGAGGAGCCAGGATTTGCTTCTGCTCAAGCTTAGGTTGCTGCGTTATTTTAATTTCCATAATATTCTCTTTTCATTATGTATGATACCTTGAAATCTTACAGTTGTCAACATTTTTGACACAATAGCTGCTTTCATGCCAAAATACTCTTTCCCCCTTGAATATCACGCACATAAGGTTATAATTGAGTTGCCTGAAAAAAAGATAAAGAGGATTTTCCCGTATGAAAAAGATAATAATAGTTGTATTCATGGCTGTAGTATTACTATTTACAGCCTGTGCAACCCCGAGAAAAGACACATTTGAAAGAACATACGACGTTTCTCACCCCGATAAAACCGTTGCTCATTATATTGAGATTATCCAGACATATTCTCCATCTCTTTTACGGGAAGTCATGCACTTTGAAGGAAGAAGGGAAAGAGAATATTTGATCACTCAAATTCACCAGGAAATTATTCCTCAGGTAACTTCTCCTGGTGTCGACCGCTTCCATGAAATGACAAATAACCCCGTAGGAATTCATGTCGTTGATTCCATTCAGGTAACAGATGATTTTTACCTCTATCTTGTTCATTTTAACCAGCCAAACCTTATATATGGTTTACGCCCCGATGTGCTGGATTTCTTGCGTGTCAAAAGATATGGTGATGACTGGCTCATAGAGGTGGATTTTACTTATGAAGAGGTTACAAAAGAGTCCGAGTTAACCGAAGAAGACCCTGTTACTGGTCCATTGGAATTTGAGCTCTGGAAACTGGAAAACGAGCGCCGCGAACTAAGAAGACAATCTCCTTCCGAAGTGGTCCTCAGGAAGACAAAGGCAGAAGCCAAGTATGAAATTATGCGACAAAATAAAGACGATTGGGAAGGAGTTCCTAATTACCAGCAAATCTATAATTACTGGCGTCATCAACGGGGAGTATATGCCGGCATGTCGCCGTCCGACTTGCAAAATTACCTGCTTACTGAACTCGATCGTCAAATAGAATCCACACGTAACCTCTTACGTAGATAAGTAATCCATACCCGGCGCCAGAGCCACGGTCAACACCTTAATAAAGGCTGGCTTAAAAGGCTTGAGCACTCGCGCCAGCTCATTGAGCGTATTGCCTGAAGTCATAACATCATCTACAATAAGGATTTTCCGTCTTTCAAAAAAGAGAGGGTTCTCTGCCCTAAAACATTCTTCAGTATTTTTTTTCCTTTCCCGAAAGGTGTGAAATTGAGTCTGGGAAGGGGTTTGCTTCCTTTTGTAGAGATACTCTTCAGGACATACCGAACAGCCTAACTGTGCTGCCAGGGATCTCGCTAACACCTGAGACTGGTTATAGCCTTTATAAATAATATGCCGATGGGGGACCCATGCCAGTAAGTCCACCTCTTCAAAAAAAGCAGGAGGTGTTAATTCTAATAATAAACGTACAAAGAAGTCAGTCATCCTTATCTGTTCTTCATATTTCCATAAATGTATTAGAACCCGTAATGACTCGTTAAACTCAAAAATTTGATACGCTTCACTAAAAACCGGCTTGAGTTTTCTACATCGATGACAATGAATTTTTTTTTGTGGTAAACCACACCTTCGACAGCGGGGCTGTTTAACAGGTTTTAAGGTGTCAGCACAGGCCCGGCATAATATATATTCTGTTGAAAACAATTTTCTTTTACAAACAAAACAATAGTCGGGAAAAATGAAGGAAGCAAAGCTGGAAAACATGTTGTTAATTTCCACGTTCTTACCCTTCTCATTGTATTATTCTTTACCATTTTAAACGAACAGGTGTTTGCCTTTTCACCCAAAATAATTATACTATATTATTTGAGAATAGGGTGAAAAACAGGTGGTAAGAGTATGCCTATCTTATCTGACAGTGGACAATCTATATCCATTGGTAAAAGCCTCGTTCCTATCTCATTTTTGAATGAGAAAACTGATGATTGACTTTAAAATCAAACGCCGGTATCTTAATTTTCATTTTTATATTTCTATCCTGCTCCTTACTATCCTGGGTGCCATAACTCTTTACTCTTCAACTGCCACATTTCCTTCTTTACATCATTTGTGGACCCGACACCTGATATTTACCGGCATTTCAATAACCCTTTTCTTATTTATCCAGATATTTGACTGGAAACGCTTGCAATGGATGATGGTTGTTTTCTATATAATTTCTCTGTTGATGCTGGTGGCGGTTTTATTTTTCGGGGTCCGTGTCTTCGGAGCTCAGCGGTGGCTTAATCTGGGAATAGTAAACCTTCAACCATCTGAGTTTGCAAAAGTAGGACTTGTTCTTTTTCTCAGTTACCTATTAGCTCAAAATCATCAATATATTAATTCCGGGAAATTTTTAGCGGGTTATTTCCTGGTTATTGCTCCACCGGTTTTTTTGATTTTCAAACAGCCTGATCTGGGTACCGCTCTGGCTTTATTTCCCATGTTTATTTCACTGCTGTTCTTTGCAGGAATATCCTCTAAAACTCTTATTAAAGGTTTTATACTGGTACTCATAGTGGGGAGTGTTTCCTTTCCCTTTACCTGGCAACGTCTTCCATCATATCAAAAGGAACGAATCCATTCTTTCATATATCCCGAACAATACCCCCTCTCCAAAAGTTATAATATGCGACAGGCTAAAATTGCTATCGGTTCCGGGAAAGCTACAGGT
>PWGE01000270.1 GCA_003554345.1 Candidatus Sumerlaeota bacterium
CACCACTCCTAAGAAACCCAACTCAGCCCTGCGAAAAGTGGCACGGGTAAGGCTTTCAAATAAAAAGGAGGTCTCTGCTTATATCCCCGGTGAAGGACATAATCTTCAGGAACATTCTACCGTCCTTATTCGAGGAGGCAGGGTAAAGGATCTGCCCGGTATACGTTATCATGTAGTTCGCGGTTCTTATGACTGCGGCGGAGTAGACGGCAGACAGCGCTCTCGCTCCAAATACGGTACAAGACGCCCTAAATAACTCATGTAAGAAATATTACAGGCAGGGAGGATTGAAGTAAATGCCAAGAAAAAAAACAAAAGATTTTGATCGAAAGATACAACCGGACGAAAGATATGGAAGTTTTCATGTTTCCAAGCTTATTAATTCTATCATGTTAGATGGCAAGAAAAATGTGGCGCGTAAAATTGTCTACGCCTCCCTGGAAGAAGCCACTGCACGAACCAAAGCTGGTGATATTGAGAAGCTGATGGAGCAGGTACTGGAGAATGTAAAGCCGGTGCTGGAAGTAAAATCACGTCGTGTAGGGGGCGCCAACTACCAGGTTCCGGTAGAAGTACGTGAAAAGCGCCGTCTTTCCCTGGCCTTTAAGTGGATTGTTCTTTCAGCTCGAAAGCGCAGTGGAAAAACCATGGTTGAAAAACTCAGCGCTGAACTGACAGATGCCTACAAAAATGAAGGTGGCGCGGTAAGAAAGCGGGAAGACATGCACCGCATGGCTGAAGCCAACAAGGCTTTTGCCCATCTTAACTGGTAATGTTTCTTCCCTGAACAACCTCTAAGATAACTTTCATTTGAAATACATACTTCGACCCGGTTGTTAAAAACCGGGTCATTTTCATGAAACTAGAAAAAAAAGAACAAAGGAGAGAGTAATGGCAAATTTCCCTGATTTATATAAAATACGAAACGTAGGTATTATGGCACATATTGATGCCGGTAAAACCACACTCACTGAACGCCTGCTCTTTTATACCGGCAGAACACATAAAATGGGAGAAACTCATGATGGTGCTTCCGAGATGGACTGGATGGAGCAGGAAAAAGAACGGGGCATCACCATCACATCTGCCTGTACCCAGTGCTACTGGAAGGGATACACCTATAATATCATTGACACTCCCGGCCATGTTGATTTTACTATTGAAGTGGAAAGATCAATACGTGTACTGGATTCTGCGGTAGCTATTTTCTGTGCTGTAGGCGGAGTAGAGCCCCAATCTGAAACCGTCTGGCATCAGGCAGATAAATATAAAGTGCCCCGCCTGGCATACATAAACAAAATGGACCGGATAGGGGCGGATTTTCATGAAGCTGTAAAGACGATGAAAAAGAAACTGGGTGCTCATCCCCTGGTTATGCAATATCCCCTTGGAAAAGAGGACTCTTTCAGGGGAGTGGTCGACCTCATCAGTATGAAGGCATATATCTGGGACCTGGAAACCAGCCGCCAGGATAAAGGTGTCAACTTTTCTGTGGAAGATGTCCCCGGGGAATATATGGAAGAAGTAGAAGAAGCAAGGGAACACTTCATGGAAACCCTTTGTGAAAAAGATGAGGACTTCATGGAAAAATATTTATACGGTGAAGCTCTCTCCGCTGATGAAATTCAAGAAACCATTCGTTCTCTTACCCTGAAATCAATCATCACGCCTGTATTATGTGGTTCAGCTTATAAAAATATTGCTGTTCAGCCTCTATTGGATGCCATCATTAATTATTTACCTGCCCCGACCCAGGTTCCCCCTGTCACCGGACATCATCCTGATTCAGAAGAGATCGAGGAACGTCATGCCTCCTTCAATGAACCACTGGCCGGATTGGTGTTTAAAATAATGAGCGACCCTTTTATGGGAAAACTCTGTTTTATAAGGATTTATTCCGGACGTCTTGACGCCAATTCCTACGCCTTGAATTCCATTAGTGGATCTATTGAAAAAGTAGGAAGACTGGTAAAGTTACATGCCAACAAGAAAGAAGATGTTAAATCTCTTTATGCTGGCGATATCGGTGCTATCATCGGAGCAAAAAATGTATCTACCGGTGACACCCTATGCGATCCTGATTATCCAATATGCCTGGAAAACCTGGACTTTCCCGAAACCGTCATTTCCATTTCTATCGAACCTGAATCCCGGGCAGACCAGGAAAAACTCTCAAAAGGACTCAACGCCCTGGCCGCAGAAGACCCTTCTTTCCAGGTAAACAGTAATGAAGAAACCGGTGAAACAGTCATATCAGGCATGGGCGAACTTCACCTGGAAGTCATTGTTGACAGATTGAAAAGAGAATTTGGAGTGTCTGCCAATATTGGTGAGCCCAAAGTCGCATACAGGGAAACCCTCACCAGAGAAGTAACAGTAGAAGCCAAGCATGTCAAGCAGTCGGGAGGTCATGGTCAGTACGCGCATGCCAAAGCCATTATTAAACCCAAAGACCCCGGTTTTGGTTTTGAGTTCAGTAATAAGATAGTCAGGGGTGTTATTCCCAAAGAATACATCCCCTCTGTAGAAAAGGGCATCATTGAATCCATGTCCATGGGTTCGCTGGCAGGCTATCCGATTGTTGATTTAAAGGTAGAGCTGATTGATGGTTCCTACCATGAAGTAGACTCTTCAGAAATGGCTTTTCGAATTGCAGGCAACCAATTGATGCGTGAAGCTGCCAGGAAAGGAAAGCCTATCTTACTGGAACCTCTCATGCAATTAGAGGTCATAACTCCGGAAGAATACATGGGGGATATTATCGGATATCTCCAGGGAAAGCGCGCTAAAATCGAAAAGATCGACATAAAGAAAACCCGGAACATTCTCAAGTGTTTCGCCCCTCTGAAAGAAATGTTCGGATTTTCCACTATATTGCGCAATTTATCGCAGGGACGGGCAACATACACTATGCAGTTCTCACATTATGCCGAAGTACCCACCTCAATTTTAGAAGATTTGTTGACAAATAAATAAAAAAAGTTAGACTATTCGCTCACATTATTGGTTGGTTAGAAGGCTATTTTTTCAAGCTGACTAAAAAAATCTAATGAAGAGGATTATAATGCGATGCCAAGGCAAAAGATTCGTATCAAATTAAAAGCTTTTGACTGCCGGCTTCTGGAGACGTCGGTACAGGACATTATTGAACAGGTCAAGAATACCGGGACCAGTGTGAGAGGGCCTGTACCATTGCCCATCAAGATTGAGAAGTTTTGTGTCAACCGTTCTCCACACATCGACAAAAAGTCCCGGGAACAATTCGAAATACGGACCCACAAGCGCTTACTTGATATTATTGACCCCAACGATAAGACTATTGAAGCCCTGACCAACCTGGAGTTACCGGCAGGCGTTGAGGTAGATATTAAGCAATAATATCACCTGTATATGTATACATAAAGGAGATATAAAAATGTCCCAAGGATTGATCGGCAAAAAAATCGGGATGACATCAATATGCACAGAAGAGGGCAAAGTAATACCGGTTACCGTCATACAGGCCGGGCCGTGTACTGTTGTGCAAAAGAAAGAAGATGAAAAAGACGGTTACACTGCCCTGCAACTGGGATACGGAACAATAAAGAAAGAACATAAAGTGCCCAACCCGATGAAAGGACACTTCAAGAAGCATAATCTGCCCTGTTTCAAGACACTGAGCGAATTTCGTTTTCCTGAAAGCACGGATTACGAAATCGGCGCCAGTGTTGATGTTTCTCTTTTTGAGGAAGGAGACAGTGTCCTTGTTACCGGAAAAAGCAAGGGACGTGGTTTTACCGGCGTCTTGAAGAGATGGAATATGAGTGGCGGACCGGCATCTCATGGTTCCCGTGCGTACCGCATACCAGGTGCCCAGGGACAATGTGCTGATCCGGCACGCGTTTTCAAGGGAAAACGCGGTCCCGGTCGATATGGAAATAAAAAAACAACCATACAAAATCTTGAAGTTATCAGGGTATTAGCAGACAAAAACCTGATACTGGTAAAGGGTTCAGTACCCGGTCCACGCAAAGGTTTACTCATAATCAGGAAAAAATAACAAGGAAACGAGGTAAAGGAAAATGGCAACCATAACATTATATAATTCCAGCGGACAAAAAGAAGGAACGAAAGATTTGCCTGATATACCTCAACCCGACCGTTTACCCGGTCTTTTATGGGAAGGCATCGTCAATTACAATGCCAATCAAAGGCGGGGTACAGCCAGCACAAAAGGTCGCAGTGAAGTAAACAAGAGTAAACGAAAACCCTGGCCTCAAAAAGGCAGGGGCACCGCTCGCGCCGGCAGCGCTGCTTCTCCTATCTGGCGAGGCGGAGGAGTCACCTTCGGACCCAAACCACGGGATTTTTCCTACAAGCTGCCAGGCACTAAAAAGAAGAAAATTTACCAGGCTCTGTGGCGCTATAAAGTACTTAATGATAAGGTTTCCGTGATTAAAAGTTTTCAGTTTACCAAACCCAGTACCAAAGCTTTTGCTGAAATACTGACAAATATGGAGCTTGACAAAAGCAAAGTGCTGGTTATCACCAGAGAAACAGATAAAAAGGTTTACTATTCTGCTCGCAATTTACCGCAGGTAAAGGTATTGCCCTTAAATAATGTAAATCTTTTTGATCTGGCAAAATACGACAACATTCTGATAACTGAAGAATTATTGTCGGTTATCGAAGGAGTGGTACAATGAAATCGCCCCATGACATTATCGTGCGACCGCTTTTGACAGAAAAAGCGTCCATGCATTATTTACCGCACAATAAATATTTATTTGAAGTTCATCCTTCTGCTAACAAGATTGAAATCCGGGAAGCCATAGAAAAGTGTTTTGATGTCAAGGTTAAAACAGTCAATATCATGACCAGGCGAGGGAAGCTGCGTCGTGTACGACAGGTACCCGGTTATCGTAAAAATAGAAAGTTAGCTATCATAGCACTGAAAGAAGGGGAAATAGAAGTCCTGTAAGGAGCGACAATCATGCCAATAAAAGAATACAAACCAACATCCAATGCCCGACGGGGAATGACAGGCCACTCATTTGATGGTTTAAGCAAGAAGAAGCCTGAGAAGTCCTTACTCGTCAGCAAAAAGAGAAAAAGCGGCAGAAGCAGCAGTGGTCGTATAGCGGTACGACGTTCCGGAGGCGGGCATAAAAGAAAGTACCGCATTATAGATTTCAAAAGAACAAAAGACGGTATACCGGCCCGGGTCCGATCCATTGAATACGATCCCAACCGCAGTGCCCGTATTGCTTTACTGGTTTACGCAGATGGAGAAAAAAGATATATTCTCGCACCGATGAATCTCAAAGAAGGTGATGTCATAGAATCCGGCACCCAGGCTAAAATCAAGACAGGAAACAATCTGCCCATTTCTCATATACCGGTAGGAACCATAGTGCATTGTATAGAACTCAAACCAGGAAAAGGTGCTCAAATAGTACGAAGCGCCGGCAACTATGCCCATCTGGTAGCAAAAGAAGGTAAGCATGCTCATATACGTCTTCCTTCCGGGGAAATTCGACTGGTTCAGACGAACTGCAGAGCTACTGTTGGCCAGGTTGGCAATGCCGAACACGAAAATGTGACTCTTGGAAAAGCCGGCAGGAGTCGCTGGCTGGGCAACCGACCCACCGTAAGGGGAGTGGCCATGAATCCCATTGACCACCCTCATGGCGGAGGAGAAGGAAAATCCAAGGGAAATCATCCTGTCACTCCGTGGGGTCAACCCACAAAAGGGTATAAAACCCGTCGCAAAAAAGCAAGTGATAAAATGATTGTTCAAAGAAGAAAAAATAGGAAGAGGTAAATTATGCCTAGATCGTTGAAAAAAGGACCGTACGTACATTCGAGTTTATTCAAGAAGGTTAATGTGGCTCGAGAGAGCGGGAAAAAGGATATCATAAAAACCTACTCCCGTTCGTCAACGATTATTCCCAAGATGATTGGTATGACCATTGCTGTACACAACGGCAAGAAATTTATTCCCGTCTATGTAACGGAAAACATGATTGGTCATAAGCTGGGCGAATTCGCACCCACCCGTACTTTCCGAGTACACGGTGGTAAATTGGCCAGAAGAGTTGTCGAGAAATAATAAGTTTCTGGAAAAGAGGGAAATAGAAAATGAGTAACATTAAAGAGAAAGAGCGTATCAGCAAAGCTTCAGGCAAGTGGCTTATGATATCTCCGCACAAAGCGAGGCTGGTTGCTGATATGATTCGATACAAAAAGGTTCCTCAGGCTCTGGAACAACTGGAATTCAGTGACAAGAAGGCCGCCGGCATGATAAGAAAAATACTGCTTTCTGCAGTTTCCAATGCAGAAGCTCATCATGCCGAAGATCCGGAAGAATCAATTGTAGCTATCCAGGTTGGTCCCGCCGGCAATCTAAAAAGAATGCAGCCGCGGGCTTTTGGACGTGCTACCGTCCGACTCAAGCGACGTTCGCATATCTGGATAGAATTATATAAATAAAAAATAAGGGAGGATAGTGTGGGACAAAAGGTACATCCGATAGGTTTTCGATTAGGAAACTTAAGACACTGGGAATCCATCTGGTTTGCTGACAGGAGAAACTATGGCAATCAGCTGGTAGAAGACTTAAATATACGAAAATATCTGGAGAAACGCTTAGAGCATGCTGCAGTGAGCAAGATAGAAATAAACCGGGTGGCTGGAAACAAGATTAGAGTAGTCATTTTTACGGCC
>PWGE01000097.1 GCA_003554345.1 Candidatus Sumerlaeota bacterium
AGTTTACGCCAGGTAATGGCATTAATACAGCAAATGGATGTTTTTATAACTAATGATACCGGATCTATGCATGTTGCTGCTGCTCTTGATGTACCGGTGGTTGCGGTCTTTGGCTCGACCAATTCCCTTTCTACCGGGCCTTTTTCTTCTAAAAGTCAGGTGGTTCGAACAGCGGTACCTCCTGATTGTGCTCCTTGTTTGAAAAGAGAATGTCCTCGTGATTTTTCGTGTATGCTTTCTCTTCCGCCCCAGGCTCTCTACAAGAAGACTGTTGAATTTCTTTGTTCTTTATCGGATGTTTCATGAAAATAGTTCATATTGATACTGCTTTAACCTGGCGGGGGGGACAGAATCAACTTTATTTGTTGCTTCGATATTTACATTCCTGTGAGAATGTTCAACAGGTGGTTTTTACTCCGTGTAAAAGTGCTCTTACAGAAAAAATAAAAGAAAAAGATCTGCAGATAAAGATTGAGAATTTTTCAAACTCCTGGCAGGTTGTTTCGAGAGGTTCGAAATATGCCGGTTCCCGGACCATTTTTCACTGTCATAGCTCAAAAGCCCATACCCTCGCTTTGCTTTCAAAGAAGTTGTATCGCTGGAGGTCTCCTTTATTGATACACCGAAGGGTTGATTTTATTCCTGGTAAATGGCTTCTTAATCGCTGGAAATATACCTCTTCCCTTGTTGATGGATATATTGCTATTTCAGAAAATATCAAAAATATTCTTGTAAAGGGAGAGGTTTCTCCCTCAAAGGTCCAGGTAGTATACAGTGGTGTTGACTTTTCCCTGCTGGATAAATCTGAACCTGTCGACCTTTCATCTTTAATGCTCCAGAAGAGTGGTTCACCTGTCTTTGTAAATGTGGGAGCTTTAACCGATCATAAAGGACAGATTTATCTCCTTCGGGCAGCGCGTATTCTGAAGCAACAGGGACTGTCTTTTAGGGTGCTCATATGTGGAGAGGGAGAACTTGAACCACGTTTTGAACAATTCATTGAGAAATATAATTTACATGATACGGTTATACTGGCTGGTTTTCACTCAAATATTGCCGGGATATTAAAAAGTGCCGATTATTTTGTCATGTCATCCCACCTGGAGGGACTGGGAACCAGCGTTATTGATGCCCTCTACTTGAAAAAACCGGCTATTGTAACAAAAGCGGGTGGTATTCCGGAAATTGTCCGGCAGGGACGACTTGCTCTTTGTGTTCCCCCGCGAGATTCCAGGGCACTTGCTGAGGCTATGAAAGAATTATTGCAGAGCGATGACAACAAACTCTCTGAGAAAGCTTTTCTCGCACACGAAGAAGTAAAAAAACGCTTTGATTACAGAATAATGGGTGAATCTGTCAGAAACACATATGATACATACTTATCAAAGGAGGGAGAAATATGACCTATCAATTTGGAGTGAGTTACTTTTCTAATCGTATGCCCGAACATTTTGTGAAAGACCTCGAAGAAATGAGAAAAAAAGGGTGTAACCAGCTATTGCTTACCTTTTCAGAAAATGACCGGGAGTTTTATAAAGAGACCATAAGGGAATTTGTGGCGCTGGCTCATGAGTATGAGATGAAAGTAGCCCTGGGACCCTGGGGTGTAGGTGGAGTATTTGGAGGAGAAGCCTATTCCAACTATGCTGCTCAATATTATGAGCACCGCCAGCTGTTGAATAACGACGACCGACCTCCCTCTGCCTGCTTGAATAATCCTCATTTTCGTGATTTTTTTTCTGAATGGTTCAAAGATGCCATTGACTGTGGAACTGATGCCATCTTTTATGACGAACCACATTTTTTTCTTCCGGGCTGGAATAATCTCTATGCTGCTGATGATGCCTCGGTATGGGGATGCTGTTGTCGCTATTGCCGGGAGCGTTTTGAAACAATGTATGGAAAATCTATGCCTGATAGCGAGACTGATGAGGTGAAGACGTTTAAAAGAGAAATGATACTGGACTTTTTGAAGTTTGCTTCCTGTAAGATTAAGAAAGTTAAGGCTGAGGTGGAAACACAGGTGTGCCTTATTACAGATGAACAATTTTTGCAGACAGATATAGCCGATCGTCTGGCTCAGATTCCTGAACTGGACAATGTGGGTACCGACCCTTACTGGGGATTCAAAACAGGGAAGGAACTGGAAGATTATCTGTCAAATGAATTTACGCAGGCCTGTAAGATACTTTCTGAAGTTCAGCAAAAGTATCAAAAGACCACCCACCTCTGGATAAAGAATTTTCTGGTGAAATCAGGTACCGAAGATGCCATAAAGAAAGCAGTGGATATCGCCGTTGCTCATGATATTCGGTCCATTCTTGCCTGGAGTTATCAAGGAACCCGCTATATGAAGATTCGATGCGATGACCCGGATCTGGTATGGGAAACCCTTACGGAACGTTTTCAGCATTATCTGCTAAAATAAAGGACGCTGATGAGCCGGAAGTCTATTGTTAAATCCAGCGGCGTTATTTCGATTATTACGCTCTTCAGCAGGTTTACAGGTCTGTTGAGAACAATGCTTATTAGCCAGGTTCTGGGAGCCTCTGCCTTTCAGGACGCTTTCTATGCTGCTTTTGAAATACCGGTGCTTTTGCGTAGAGTGCTGGGAGAAGGTTCCCTTTCCTTTGTTATTGTTCCTGTATTCACCGAACGTCGCCATAAACACGGGACAGCAGATGCCTGGCGCTTTTTGAGTAATGTCTTTAATGTCCTGGCACTGTTGTCATTACTCCTTACCACCTTTTTTTATATAATAGCTCCTTATATTATCAGAATATTTATGTGGGGTTATTACCAGCGGCAGGACTGGGAAATTCTGAATATTGCTGTTCTCTGCACCAGGATAATGCTTCCTATTATGTTTTTGTTAGCCCTGGTTGCCCTTCTTATGGGGGTGTATAATTCGTTTAAACGCTTTGCCCTTCCTACAGTAGGTCCTGTTTTTATTAATCTGACCATTATTATTACCTGTATTTTGTTTTATTATGTGCCTCATGCTACTTTTGTCATCATCTTAAGTGGCTCTGCTACCCTGGGATTGTTGATCCGCTTTCTCTCTTTGTATATTCCTCTTCGTAAATTTCATGGGTTTAAGCATCATTGGGTATGGGATGTCAAAGATCCCGGTCTTCGTAAATTGTTTTTATTGATTGCTCCCGGCTTTATAGGCATGCTTATAGCCTATTTTAACATTTTTGTGGATAAGATGCTTGCTACCTGGATAGGGGAAGGGGTTCTTACTTACCTCGGTAATGCCAATTATCTCGTTGAATTTCCCCTGGCCCTTTTTGCCACAGCCGTGGGAACAGCTCTTTTGCCTACTATTGCTGATAATATCGTTCAAAAGGACTTTTCTTCCCTTCAAAAAAATATGACCTTTGCTATGGAAGTGGTCATTATGTTGCTTCTTCCCTGTATTTTTGGGTACATTGTGCTGAGGGAGAATATTGTTTCTCTCCTGTTTCAACGTCAGAACTGGACTCCTCAGGCGACCCTTAATACTTCCTGGGCTTTGATTTTTTATTCGCTGGGATTGCTCTTCTATGGATTTCATCGTCTTTATGTGGCTGTTTATTACGCTTTTAAAGATGTTTATACGCCTTTGAAAACAGGGGCGGTAGCAATGTTAAGCAATGTTGTGTTAAACCTCTTACTCTTCAGAACTTTTCTTTCATTTGGAGGGCTGGCACTGGCAACTTCTCTTGCTATGGGTTTGAACGTATCTCTGATGGAATGGCGGTTGGAGAAAAAACACGGCGTTGGTATAAAGTGGCCACCCTTAGTCAGAACTTTTGTGCTTGCTTTTGGTATTAATACCTTTTTGTTCAGCGTGGTGTTTTATCTTAAAAATGCCTTTTTTCCGGATATTTTTATGGAGGGGGGCTTTAATTTTTTCTTTACCATGGCTGTGATTGCAGTCTATGCCGTTCTCTACTGGGGAGCAATGGTTTTGTTTCATCCGGAAGGAAAAAGGGTGCTGCTTCTGATAGTAAAGAAAGTGAAAAAGGAAGAGAAAAAGTAACTACTTCTCTCCTGTTTAAACAACTCTTCTGATCGCTTCATCTGTTATCCTTTTCCCTTCTTTAGAGTAGTTTTTGCTTTGTCAATGATATTTTTGCCCATTCAGGAAAAAGTGTATTATAATGAACTAATAGCAATTCTTGAAAAGATTGAAAAAATATGAAAGCAGGCGCTAAATTTTTTAATAAGTCGTGTCCTGTTTGCACGCATCCCTTTCATACAGAGGATGAGGTTATTATTTGTCCTGAATGTGAGCGACCTCACCATGCTACGTGCTGGCACAAAAATCATGGATGTGGTCTGATAGATTGCCAGGGAGGAAAGGACCATAGAAAGAAAAGTTCAAAAAAAAGGCCTGCGAAAAAAGGAAAAGACACTTCCCACAAGGAATCAATAACCTGTCCGGTATGCGAAGCAGCCATTGAGAAACATGTTGTCAGATGTCCTTATTGTGAAACGCGTTTAAAAAGAAAAGGATTATATTATGGGGTACGGATAAGCCTGATTATGGCATTTGTAACCCTCATGGTAGGGGGAGGGTGGTATTTGCTCGTACATGTTTCCTTTCCTTTTCTGGAAAGAAGAGACAGAGAGACAGTTGAAGAGGAAGATCCCCTTAAAGAGCTCTCTCCGCATGAATATGTAAGGGATAAATGGAATGCGGCGAATTACCAGGAATTAAAATCATTCCTGGAAACCGAAGGGGTTTTGCAAACAGATCCCGATTTTTTTTATCCCTACCTGGTTGGAGTCTATCTCCAGGAGGATAATATATCTCCCGTTCTCGACGCCATGGATGAGCTCCAACAAAATCTCTCTTCGTCCTCCTTTCATTTCTTATCCGGTATTGTGTATGCGGCTGCAGAAAAAAATGAAGAAGCAGAAAATGCTTTTCATCAGTATAATTTCTCTTTTCACAGGCAAACTCCTCAGTTGCATGATATAATTCGCTTTATTCCTCCAGAGGTGAATTTTGAATATGTTGCCGAAAAGGTGTATCTGGAAAAAAGTGAGGAGGTCAAGCTGGAACACTTGCAGGAAAAGTTTGATAATTGGCAATGGAGAGTCGAAGAAGGGGTGATTGTTGGGGAATTGAGTGATGAAGTCTAAAACATTTTTCTCTCTTTTATGCTTGCTGCTCCTGTCTTTTGCAGGGAAAAGTCAGGAAGGGGATATGTATCAGGTTATCCTCTTTCGGGGGAATGCTCAGGATTATCGGGTTCATCAACTTAGAACAGGTGCCAGAATTTCTCCCTCCCGCTACTTTGCACATTTTGATAGATGGGCAGAAGTAATGAATATTCAGGAAGCATGCGACGTTCCTGTTCAAAGAAACCTTGAACCCATTTCATCCCAAATAGCAACAACTTATGAAAACCTGGCTCGTATTATCCATAATCTGGAACTTGAAAATCGTGAACCGGAGTTTTATGAGGAGTTTCAAAGGAAATATAATATTTTTTATAGTTTTCTGGGATATGATCCTCAAACCCCTCTCGATTTCTCTACCGGCCTTCTTACTGCCTATGCATATTATCAGTATGTCAGCAGAGAACGCGTTTCTTCCAGGGAGTTTATTGATATTTTCAATTTCGATTATCCTGAATTAGCAGAACAGCTCTATTTCCTGGAATTCAGTGAATATATGGCTGATATTCTGGAATATATGCCGGAAGATGTCAGCGTGGAAAAACTGACATTTGAGCTTGAAGAAGTGTCAGAGTCGCTCTATGAACAATGGAACCTTCCCTATAGTCCCTTGCAGTTTATTTCATATAATATTACTTTACAGATCAGGGCTTCTTTTTCTGATCTAAAAGAAGTTATGGGTTCCCTTGCTGATCAGATGATGGTCAAAAAACTGGTAAAAGAAGAAGATTTATTATTGTTTGAAGGTGAGTTGTGGATAGGTCTTTATTATCGTCCTATCCCTTAAATAATACTCTGCCAACTGAACTTTTAAAGGCTTTCGTGATTGAGAAACTCCGCTTTACCCTTTCTGTCAAAAGTGATATAATAATACTATGGAAAAAGATAATAACAGGAAAAAAAGTGGAAGAAGATGTCGCACTCTTTTGCTCTTCCTGTTTTTGCTGGGTTTCATAATAGTGCCAGTACCACCGCTACCTTCTCAGTCGTGCCGGGGGTCTTTTCACTTTGATGGACATCAATCCCATCTTAATCTGCATCGTTCTGCTTCTGTAAGTAGTTCAAGCGTTGGTTGTGCTTACTCTGCATCGTTATGAGTTCTGTTTTGCAAAAGTATACTTCAAGTGACTGCACCATGCTGCGATGAAAACTGTTCTTTTAAAAAAGGGGGATAATATGTTCATTAATCTCCCTTTATTATCCGGGCAAAACTTCTGGGTTAAGTATTTCGGTTGATAAAACCATGTGTTTTTTCGGATTGAAAGAGTGAAAATCCAGCCATCTTGTTTATTGTGGATGTTCGGGGGTATAATAAAAAGTTGTGTATGAAGAAAGTTGACAGGCATAAATAAGCGGTGTATACTCCAAAAAAATTAATATGGAGGTACACATTATGAAAGAATTTGACAGAGAGATTTTACAG
>PWGE01000256.1 GCA_003554345.1 Candidatus Sumerlaeota bacterium
TGGCAACCCTATGAAGCAGGCTTACAATACCTTACAGGCGTTCATATGCCACAACAGGAAATGGAGTTACGACGTGCCCAGGCAGAACATCAAGCTGAACAGCAACAACCCGGACCCTGGGAAACAATAGGACAGATAGCCCCTTATCTGTTTATATAAATTGAGGTTAGGATATGCCATTACAAGATCTTTTAAGAGGGGTAGCAGAAAGCCCAGCCATGCAGGAGTTAGGCCCCCGTATCGGGGAAAGGCTGGGTTTTCGTAGTGAACCCTCCCTGCTTGAACGTGAAGATTTCCTAACAGCTATACAGTTAGGCGAACAGGCCCCCGGTATCCGTCCTTTCCTGGCAGAGACATTCCTAGAGGATGCCAGGGAGGAACTTGATATGCCAGAGATGGATACTGAGGAGTTTATGCAGACTGTATGGGCTGAGGAACCTGGTATAGAGGATATGGGCTTCTATGAAATGGTGGATCACCTTGCCGATGCTCCCTCCCACTTCTACGAAGCTGTAGATGTTCCTCAACTGATAAGACACATTGGTATACAGGAAGGCGTGCCCGAAGAAGAAATAGAGCAGATTGTTCCCACACCTGACGAAGAAGAAGAGAGAATGTATGATATACTTGCCGAGGCTACCGAATTAGAGCCACACTGGAGGCCCGGGTTCCTAAGAGAACAGGCCGAGCGTAGAGGTATGCCAGAACTTGAAATGTTCGCTGAAATAGAGGAGGATTATCTCGAAGAGGGCGAACCCAATATATATGAGCTATATCAAGACCTAGAGGGTGCAGACAGGCCGGATATATTAGCTCAAGAGCTTGCGGAAGTGTATGATGAGCCACGTCTGATAGAGTTGGCCGACTCCCTAACTGAAAGTAGAGCCTGGAGCCATGTTGACCGCCTTCCAGATGAAAGAATAAACTGGGATTATATGGCTGATATTCCCGAAGACGCAACTATGGATGAAGTGGATTGGGACGAGGCACTCATAGCGGAGGAAGGCGAAACTCTTGGTGAGTGGTATGATAGTGCTGTTGATTACATTGGCGAGGAACGTATTGATGGGGAGAGAATATTAGAAATTGGAGAAGATACACCTGTAGAGGAAGTAAATATTAACGAACTAATTATTGAATCTCCATCTTTCCTTTTCCCCGATCCCGATGCTGCTCCTTTAGAGGATTATGAGAAAATAACAGAACTGGAATACCCTGACGATATGGTGTATGTGGAGTTTGAGCAGAAACATGGGTTCAATCCCTTAAACCTAGAAGCTGTTCCCGATGAAGAGGATATAACAAATATTGATGATCTGGCACAACAGTATATACAGGAACCTGATGAGTTTAGGCGAGCTATGGATTCTGGTATAGTTGGCCCTAAAGTTCTTGATAGGATGAATGAACTAATGGATGCCGATGTATTCCAAATGCCAGAAGAAGAGACAAATATGTTCACCGCCTCCACTTTATGGCAGTGGTATTCTGCTAAATGGTCGGATTGGGATGGCACACTAAAAGATGAAGCTCCATCATTCCCTGAGTTTATCCAGGAACAGCAAGAAAAATATCCTGAGTTTTTTGGTGAAGGACCGATGGAAGTTGCCGAGGTAGAACACCCTGAGCCTGAGATAGATTACGACCTTCCAGCAGATATGTCCGATTATGGTAGAAAACTGACAAATCACAGTATCAAGACATTGGCACAAAAATCCGATCTGCAAGAGCCGAGCATGGAGCAGATAGCTCAGATGTACTTCGAAGAAGGCGGCAGAGAGTCCCTAGTCAAAAAGGATGTACCCGAAGGTTTTTTAAGTGAAATGGATACCTTTTTCCGAGAATACATTGATGAAGATGTAGACCTTGTAGAGACAGAGCCGGGCAGAGTGAGACAGTTCTTCCAGGGTGCTTGGCAGAATATACAGGAAGCCCTTACACCTCCCGAAGAGATAGACATTGTTCCTCAGTTTGGCCCAGATGAAGAAGAGGAGGAAGCAGAACCGGAGCCTACTGCTGAAGCCCCAGAAGAGTTAGGCCATCCTATAGGCGAACACCCTGCTATGGAGGAAGATCCGACCGAGTTTGCCGAACCACCAGAAGATATAGCTGAGGTGGATATTGACGCAGATCCAGGTATAGGTAGAGAGATATACGAGGCCACCATAAGTGAACTCGGACATGGATTCCTTGAAGAGGGAGATCCTTATGATTTACCCTTTTTCGAGGCTGTATACGAAATAGGACGGGAAGTTGGATTAGAACCTGATGAGGTAGAACGCTCCTTCAAGGCTTGGCTGCAGGAAATGGGGCCGGATCTAATAGGAAACACCTTCGGTCTAACCCAGGAAGAAGTGTGGATGATCATAGAAGAGTTGAATCCGAGGAGGTGATTAAGTGGATATTGAACTCCCTGAGGGTTTATTTGATGAAGAGGAAGAGGAAGAATTAGATATAGAACTCCCTGATGAATTGAAACCTGAAGATGATTATATAGGAACTCATACTGAAGATATAATGACAGAACATGTAATGGAACAAGAGAGAACAATTATGCAGCGTACCCAGCAAAACTTAATAGATTACCTTTGGTTTAAAAAATATCCCTTCTCAGAAGCCTACAGACAATATTTAGATTCTGCTGAAGCAGGAGAGGACATTCCTGCCAGAGCTGGAGCTGCACTTAGGGGTTTGTGGAGAGGCACTGAACATGCCCCGCGGCAAATTTTGAGCAGAACGCTTGATACTTATGGCTTCCACGAGGCAGCAGAAAGTGTAGCCTTAGATGAACCGGCTTACTCCTGGCCTAGAGTGATATTTGACTATCACGCCGAACTACCTCTGGTGGCTAAAATCCCTCTCAGTTTGGCAGCGTCCATTACCTTAGACCCTGTAACATATACAAGTATAGGGGATTATACTCAATTGGGAAAGGTGGCTAGGAAACTTAAAAGCCACTCCCAGGTAGTGTCTGAATCTATAGATAACATGTCTATGGAGGAGGCTGCCCGTCAACTTAAAACAACAGGTATTAGAGAGGGTAGCCCCTTATATGAAAAGATTATGACTGCTAAAGAACAGGGTAAGACACTGGAGCTTGCGGATGATTTTCCCGCTCAGGCAGAACTAGGACAGAAGGCTCTTATACAGTGGAACCTACCCTTCGGAGTAGATATGGGCGTATACGATCCTTTTCATATCACCAAGTGGTTTCAAAACTTTGCCAAAGGATTAAAGGAGACAGAGACAGGTAAACAGTTACAGGACTTTGTGCTGGAACACTTCTCTGCTTATCCTGCAGATGCCCCTCAGTGGGTCAAGGAGATGTTTAGACATCACTCACGAGGGAATACAGGTAAAGTTTTCGCAGAAGGGCAGGGTATGGCAAGAGAGTTAAATACCAAAAAGAACGAAATACTCGCCAAGTATGATAACTGGGGTAAGGAAAAGTTAGCCCAATTTATTGAGAAACCGAAGAGTTTCGAGGGGGAGCATGTTCCTCCAGAAATAAAGGAGTATGCAAGGAATCTCTTCTGGGAAAAGAACGCTGAGATATTAAGGATAGAATCTCTAAAGGGAGCTAAAGTTAGAGATTTACAGGAACAAGAGATGGAGTATTTAGCCCACCTAGCTACCGAACCAGCTAAAAGGGCTATGAAGAAAGCCAATCCAGACTTTTTTGAAAATGTCACCTATAGAGGGCAAGATGGAGTTATAAAGTTTGATCCCCACCAGTTCCAACGTAAGTTTCGCGGCAAGACCATAGGTGAACTCAATCAGATGGCAAAGGATGGTAAGCTGGAGAATGTATTAGGAGATTACAAGGGAAAATTATTCCACGATGATCCCGCTTACATCCAAACAATGAGAAATGTAAGACATCTATATAAGACTGAGAGTATGGATCTTCTCCATAAAATCAATGCAGAAGGTGTCCGTCGTGGGGACTTTCGCTATATTGGTGATAAGGACTATATTCCAGAGGGTTATGTCACCATAAGCAGTGAGAAGGCAAAAGGTTATGAAGATATTGTGGGGGATTACGCCTACAAACCAGAGATAGCCAAAATGATAGAAGGCCACACGGAACGACATCATCCAGAGTTTATGGGTAAATTTAAAGAATGGCACAAGAAGGCACTCAGCACATGGAAGGCTGGCACTCTCCTATTCGGTGGTAGCTGGTTCAATAAGAACGCTATTGGTAACCTTTATCGTATGTATCAGATGGGATTCAGAGATCCGCAGATATTGTGGAACTCTTTTAAAGCTCTGCGTGGTAAAAATCCCACTATCACCACAGAGGCCGGTAAAAAAGAGAACTATCTCGACCTCATAGATCAAGCCCGGGAGAGAGGTATATTCCGTCAGGGACTCTGGCGTGAGATAGAGCAGACTGTAGGACAGGAGATTACTGATAAGGGTACGCTAAGGGAAATGCTCGGCAAATTGGCTGAAAAGGGATTCGATATTCACCGCTACACAGAAGACCTCACTCGGTTCTCTATGTTTGTAGACAGTGTAAAGAAGGGATATGGATATGATGAGGCTGCTAATATTTCCTTCAAGACACTATTTGATTACCAGGAATTAGCTCAATTTGAGAAGGAAACTGTCAGGCAGTATATCATGCCTTTCTACACTTATTACCGTAAAAATATACCTTTCCAGTTGGAAATGATGGCAAAGAATCCAGGTTCCAAAGCTGTTATTCCTAAATTGAGAGAAACAGCAGAAATGGCCTTCCACGAAGAAAGAGATGAGCCTTATTATGTACCTGAGTGGATGCAGGATGAAATGCCGATGTATGTTCCCGGTGTAGGTGAGGATCCACACTTTATAAATATCAGACAGCTTCTTCCTGGTGCTCAGACATTTGATTATCTGCCTGATCCCACCGCTCCATTAAGAGGGGAAACCTTAGAGGAACTCCTTGAAACAGGTAGAGCTATTGGTACAAGTGCCCATCCAGTTTTAAGAGGGGCTACTGATGTTCTGTATGGTAGAGATTTATTCACAGGGCAAGAACACCCTGATATAGCTACGTTTGGTGGCTACCCCGCTCCTGAGGGATGGGATCCTGTTGTACATGGTCTAACCGGTATGTGGAGGCCTATTGATCAGACGGATAGATTTTTAGAGGCCTGGAGAAGAGAATATGGAGATATGGCACAGGAGGACTGGCACCGTACCTTTAGCGAAGAGTTTATCCGGTGGGTACACGGCCTCCCTTCCCAGCAGATAGATACAGAGCAGTCTCTACAGTGGAGAATACAGGAATTGATGAGTGAAATAGGTGACTTAGAGTGGGATATGAGGCGTGCTGAGAGTGAAGCCCTCCAGTCGGAGATAGAAAGCCGCATATTGAGGTTAAGAGATGAAATCGACAAGCTATACGGGCTTATGGAGTGAGTTTATGCCAAATGGTGAAGACCCCTTAGATAAGCACGGCTGTGAATATGGCCGCCGTGTAAGACAAGATATGGACTATGTAATGGAAGATATTTCTGATATAAAAGAATGTACTTCGGAGATTAAAGGTGAAATTGAAAGTTTAAGGAGACATATTTATAAAACTGAGTGGCTTAAACGATTAGGAGCGGCAATCGTGGGTGCAGCAGCCTACTGGCTGTCCTCTCTTTTGAGGTGAGAATATGGACTGGAAAGGGATTGTCGTACACCATTCTGCTTCACATGATGTGTCTGCAAACGAAATAGAAAGATGGCATAAACAAAGAAATTTTAGAACTATCGGATACCACTTCGTCATCCGGCAGAGCGGGGCGCTGGAGCCGGGCCGAGTTTTTGACCAGGCCGGGGCGCACAAACGCGGATATAACGCAAGCCACCTCGGAATATGCCTTACCGGTAGGCTGCACAAGCATCCTCCGACATTGGAGCAGGTAACGGGGCTGGTGCGGCTGACATGGGGGCTGATGGAGCGCTTCGATATAGAGCCAGAGAATATAATTAAGCATCACGAGCAGTGCCCGGGTAAGATGTTCCCCTGGGACTTTTTTATGTCCGAAATAAAGGAGGGCTACTGATGGAAATTACAATAACTGAACTGCTGGAAATGCGCATCGTGGTGGCAGCGATAGTGGCCGTTATGTCGTTTGCGATCCACCTACTGGCCAAGAAGTATGATAAGCCCTGGGCGAAAGACCTTGCGAAGGAGATCGCGAAGTCGGTCAGGGACTCGAACACTGATGCAAGCTGGTCCGTGTACTTCGATATGTTCTATCGTGCCGTGCGCTCAGTGAAGCACCGCGATCCAGACGAGAGCGAGTGGGACACCGCAGTCCGCACCTTCCAGGAAGAGCTCCTGGAGGACGAGCTGGAAAAGGAGAATGGCTCCGAAGCGGAAAGCTGACCATAGGGGGCTACCAGATTGAGGCGCTTGCGATCCGCATCAGAGAATATCTCCAGTTCTACGGGGTCAGCATTGGCGGCCAAGACCCGCCGACGGGGGCCGAGATTCAAGAGAGACTGCAGGAGGATCTATCCCGCCTCCGGGATCGATTTCGGGACGAGAAAACAGATCCGGAAGAATTGATCGCGGAACTACAAGGTGATCTGAGAGAGAAA
>PWGE01000106.1 GCA_003554345.1 Candidatus Sumerlaeota bacterium
TCCGGCTGAGCCCATTTTTTTAATAAAAATGGGTAGTTAGAATCTGTGATTCTGACGAGCCCACTATAAATCGTCAGATTTTAGTGGGGTAAGAGAATGCGTCTGCGTTCTTGTGAGCCCACTTTTTTCATAAAAATGGGTAGATAGAATCTTTGATTCTGACGAGCCCACTAAAATCGTTAGATTTTGGTGGGATAAGAGAATGCGTCTACATTCTTGAGAGCCCACTTTTTTCATACAGTATGGGTATCAAATGAGTACATCATATCAGGAGTATTGAAAACAAAACAAACAGCAATAAAAATCCGAATTTGATCACGATCTCATCGTCTATTATTTTATAACATACCAAAACTCCAAATGCGAGCGAGATAACGGTGATAGCTGTGAATAAAGAGAAGTATGATGCTAGAGGGAGTAGAAACAGAAGCGGGACGAACAATAACACTGTTTTAGAAAGATCAAGATCGCTGTTAAGTTCAGCGTAAAAAAAGGTTCGTTTTTTGCTGAATAAAGATATCAATACGAAACCAAGCACCACAGTCAACAATAAGACGATGGTTTGAGACGTGAAGGCGGGAGATCTAGTGAGTGTTTCATTTGAGACATAAATCCATTCTCCATCCGCATGCTCGGCTATGAACGCTATCCAGGAACCCGGAGTATAGTATCCGAAAAGGAAAGCTAGAAATCCAATGGAAGCCGCTCTGAGCGACCCGATATATTTACTTTGATATAACGAACTGGTATATGAGAACGCAACCCATGCTAAGGCCAATATGAGAGTCCAAGTACCCAATATTAATGCAATGAAAGTTCCTGCAAGAGCATAGGAAATAGCGAGTTGTTTGTAGTGATACTCGGGTATCGAGCCGTTTGACAGAGGGTTTTGACGTGCCTCATCTCTTTTATTTGCACCTATGTCATCTATCAAAAAAGAGAACTGCGCTAGGAAAAATAGTCCTGCAAGGCAGAACAGCACATACTGGGCATGGAGTATGTAAAATGGATCGATGGCCCATCCTTGGCTGAAATCACCGTCAACAATGTGCAAAGATGCGATCCCAACAAATGCTGCGGAAAGAACTATCGAGGTGTCTAAGATTCTAATATTTTTTAACATCTTGTGTAAAGCTTCCTTGTAGGCTAGATATAGACATAATAGTAACAACAATACACCTATCGCTAAGAATACAAATCCAAAGAATAGATTTGACTGATTAAATGCAAGGTTTTCCAGCAGTCCCATCCTTGCAACATATCCTTCGGGAAAAACCTCCCCCGTCGAATAATCATAGGTGTAGAAGAAATCGTAATATTGTTTTTCTACAGGATGAGATAAAATGTTAAAGAGGACTATACTTTCACTGCCGATCCGGATGATGAATTGTAGTGCACCTATTATCCAATAGGTGATGAAAAGTCCGTAGTAGGTCAATACAACTTTAACTAATGTTTTACCCAGACCTCTAGCTTCGTCCAAACCATTTCTTATAACATTTCCAATTTGACCTGGAAGACCGTTGCTCAGCGCTACATAGGCTATCGACCCGATGATCATCGAGAAAAACATGACCATCTGTCCGGTACTAGCGATATCACCTGGACGCTGAAAGGGATTCAACAGCATAACCCTAAGTGTGGGCATCAATTGTTCCATTGCAAGATAACCATATTGAGTTCCGACCTCAGCACCATAATCACCCAAAATAAAGTAATCTACTATCGGAGGGATCAAAAGTAGCCAGAATCCAAGCAATACAACATTCCAAACCTTCCTCATGGGAGCCTTCGCTAAAATAAAGATAACCAAGGCTCCAAGTAGGAACTCGGGATATGCTACGAACACATAATGTGCCATCTCGTACATATTGTACCAGCCGTGATCCTTGACCAAGGAATCGAGAAATGAACGGATGATTCCGAGCGTAGTGATGTAAATCAAAGCGGTTGTCAAACTGAAGCGGTCTTTTTCGACCCAATCTAAAATCCTCTCCTGCAAACCGTTTTGTTTCTCCATCTTTGAACAGAAAAAAGAATATTTCTTATATATAGTTAATGACAGCGATCATCTTCTTCTATTCTGATCAAATATTTGCGATTTATCAATTTATTATACTGGTCTTACGATATCATTTAATCGAACTACCCAGTTAAAAAATATTGGGCACATGTAGCAGGCAATTATTTATTACTTATTGAGGTTAACAATAAATACTCTAATAGTTATAGAGGAGGACAACATAATGGAGAAAAATATGGAATGCATGGCCTTCTTGGCTTGCATGATATTGATAGTATCAGTTCTATCGGCAGGGATAGTTTTATCTGACCGTGGAGCGGATACTGATGTAGCGATACTGGTGTACCAAAGAGGAACGGAAATACAGATACCGAGATCGATCGATTATTCTTTAGTTGAAGAATACGACGGATATGTTCTGATAGAAACATCTATAGAAAACATCGATGTATTGAAAAATAATGGTTTCATGCTAGAGGTTCTAGACGATAGAGACTACGTGGGACTTCAAGCCTATTCTTTCAATACTGAAGACGGTTTACCGGATATACCTGAAAATCTAGAGATATCTGGTTATCCTAGAGACGGACGGGGTTATTACATCGTCCAATTCATAGGGCCGATAAGAACCGAGTGGCAGGAAGAACTACAGGACAGAGGTGTTACATTCCACGAGTTCAGACATAAGTTCAATTTCATCGTAGAGATGAATTTGAGAACGATGAGAGAAGTGGAGCAGCTTGAATTCGTAAACTGGGTAGGAATATACCAACCAGCATATAGATTCAACCCTGAATTACTGGAGACCAATGAACCTATCGTATTGGAGATCTCAGTATTCGATAGTGCAGACTCGAGGATAGTTGCGAATAGACTATCAAACATAGGTGCAGAAATACATCGAATTGCCAGGAACCACATAACCATCGAAACCGAACCGGGTACCATAACAACTATAGCTAATTTCCATAATGTAAAGGCTATCGTTGAAGGACATCTTGAAGATAGTATATTTAATTCGGATGCTACATGGATCACACAAACTAACGAACAAAACAACAGAAAGGTACTCGACATGGGAGTTACAGGAGAAGGCGAATTGATCACAGTTATGGACAGTGAATTATACGGTGGTAATTCAGACAATCCAGACCATGAATGCTGGGCTGACCCGGACGGTAATCCCGTTGGAGATGATCATAGAAAGATACAGGCTCATTATGTACCAGCTGACGCAGGAGGAGATCTGAATAACGGAGTGTATCACGGAACCCATGTTACCGGGACGGTTTTAGGTGACTCACCACCATATGGCACTTATAACAACGAGGACGGAAATGCAATGGCCGCCAGAGTTATTTTTCAAGATGTTTCATCGGATGCATGTGGTTCAGTGAATCCGCCTTCAGATATGTACAATGATGGCTATGGTCAGCCATACGATTGGGGATCACGAGCACACACCAACAGCTGGGGTGGTGGAAGTGGATATGGTGCATCCGCCATCACTTCGGACGAGTTCATATGGGATCATAAGGATTTCAACATACTTTACGCGATGGGTAACGATGGATCAGGTGCAAATACCATATCTTCGCAGTCTGAAGGAAAGAACGTCCTGAGCATAGGAGCGGTAACTAATTCACCAAACCACGAAGATGTTGCTTCGTTCAGCAGTAGAGGTTATGCAGATGACGGTAGGATAAAACCCACTGTTATGCATATCGGTGAAAACTTGGTTTCAGCAGATCGAAGTACCGATGGTTACAGCAGCATGAGTGGAACTAGTATGTCAACACCCGGCGTGGCGGGTCAGGTCGGACAGGTGAGACATTATTACGAAGGCGGTTGGTACCCCTCTGGAACCCAGAGTGCGGCGGATGGATTTAACCCGAGCAATGCATTGGTGAGGGCAACACTTATCAACGGTGCGGTTGAGATATCAGGTTCGGGTGCCTATCAAAATGACAATAGGTTCCCCAATGGCGATCAGGGATATGGACGCAGCATGCTAGATCGAGTGATGCACTTCGAAGGTGATGAAAGGAAACTCATAGTCTTTGATTCATGGCATGAAGGTGTCGAACTCAATACAGGTGAAACCTGGTCAATGGATTTCGAAGTGGAAGATGCCTCTCAGGAACTAGAAGTAACGTTGGCATGGAGTGACTATCCTGGTTCCTCCGGAGCTGACGGTAGTAATCCCGCCATAGTGAACGATCTTGACCTTGAATTGGATACACCGGGTGGAACAAGGTATGTAGGTAACGCATTCACAGGATATAATCCAGGTTACTCAGAACCTAACCCAACAAGCAACCCTTGGAACGGGCAAAGAAGCGGCGAATTCGATGGATTGAACGTCGAAGAAAATATCCTTCTGTTACCGGACCAAAATGGAGTTGAAGAAGGTATCTACACCATCACAGTAAGCGGTTATCAGATACCCCAATCGTCACAGCCCTTTGCTATAGTGGTCAGTGGCGGAGTGACTCCACCAGAAGCTGTGGATCCACCACAGATCACACTAACGCGACCGACAGGAGGAGAAACATGGAACGCAGAAGATATGGAAGATATTCAATGGACAACCACGGCAGGAGACGGTACGATCACCGGCATCGATCTAGAATATACTACCAATGATGGAACGACATGGAATACTATCATCACCGGTACATCGGACACAGGTAGTTATTCCTGGCAGGTCCCAGATGTCTTGACCGACGAGGCAAGGATAAGAGCAACAGTACACGACGATAATGTTAGAAGTGATACAGATGTTAGCGACTTATTTACAATCGAGGGAACCGTACCCCCGGACATCGCTTTGACAACGCCTTCTGGAGGAGAGATGTGGAGTGCTGAAAGTTGGGAAGACATAGAATGGTCCACCACAGTTGGTGACGGAACTATAACTGGTATCGACCTAGAATATTCTACAGACGATGGAGCAACATGGTCAGTTATAGTCTCGGGAACCTCGGACACAGGCAGTTATTCCTGGCAAGTCCCTGATGAAGCCACCGATGAAGCAAGGATAAGAGCAACGGTTCACGACGATAATGACCTTAGTGAAACTGATGTGAGCGATGTGTTTACAATACTTGGAACTCCACCTGAACCACCTGTGAATCTTGTTGTTGAACACGTAGGTACTATCGAAGGTAGTGCATTAGAGGAAAATTTCGAAGGCGGTAGTTTACCAGATGGATGGACAATAGATCGCACGGGAGATGATACGGCAAATCAATGGGGAGTTGTCACTGAAACCCATCAAAACAGTGATACACCACCAGATGGAGACTACATGGCAGGAATCGAATATTCCGCACAGGGTGTAGACGCTAATGAATGGTTGATAAGCACCTCTGTAGAGATACCAGATGGTGTTGAGGCAACTTTGACCTTCCAAGATAGTTATGAATGGACAGATTATGTCACCGATTCTAACTATGTAAAGATATCAACGACAGACCAAGAGACCGGAAGTTTCACGGATACCGTAGCCACATACACCCAAGCGGATATTGAAGGCCAGGGAGATAATGTTTGGGATACCAAAACCATAGATCTGTCGGCATACGCCGGAGAGACCATATACATCGCTTGGGAATACATCGGTGATTGGGCAGAGAACTGGTACATCGACGATGTGCAGGTGAACTACTTCGGAGATGGAGATGGAGACGAACACAATCTACTGACTTGGGAAGCAAGCCCTGATGAACCAGATATTGTCGAATATACCGTGTACAGAGCGGAAGAACAGGGTGGCGCATATGAACTGATAGATTCAGTGGAAGCTGATGGATCCGGTACTTACCAATATCTAGATTCCAACAAAGGTATGGCGGACGAGATATTCTGGTGGTACATGGTACATGCGGTGGATGAACAGGATCAAGAATGCGTAGGCGTGGGACCGGTTCAGGAACCAGGAGCGGAAACAGACACTATGGAGATTCCATTATCGGCAGATATAGGTTCTGATCGATGGAACTTCGTCTCGTTCAATCTTGAACTGAGTGATACTAATCTAGTCGATATCCTGGAAGACCCAGAGCATGGCATCTCCGGAAACTATGACAATGTGATGTACTTCGACGCTACATCAGATCGATGGTACTCCTACGTGCCCGATAGATCCGAACACTTCAACAATCTGGGGAACTGGGATCATACCATGGGCATCTGGATCAGGATGACCGACGATGATACACTGACTGTAGAAGGCAGTGAACCAGGAATGACCACTATGACCCTTGAGCCAGGGTGGAATATGGTTGGACTACCGAGCTCTACAGCCGGCAACCACGACCTACCGGTGGAAGTAACTACGGTCGGTCACTTCGATCCTGCACAAGCATACAACATCGCTTATGTGGATGCGGCCGGATTCGAGTTCTCACCAGGACAAGGTTACTGGGTATACAACGATGCCGATCAACCTGTAGATTGGACCGTTGAGTTCTAAAAACCCCCTTCTTTCTTTTTTATTTTTCAATTTCAGAACCGAAATCCTTATATTTTAGGTAA
>PWGE01000157.1 GCA_003554345.1 Candidatus Sumerlaeota bacterium
AATGAAGAGCCACCCGGTCCTGCAGGTTGGGCATCTGCTTCAGGATATCCAGGAACTCATCCTGGGCAAAGATAATTATCTGCAACAACTTGTGTTCGTTGGTCTCAAAGTTGAGCAGTTCCCGCAAGAACTCCAGGCAGTCCTCAGAAAGTTTCTGCCCTTCGTCGATTATCAGGGTGACTATGCGGCCTTCTTCCTCTCCGAGGCGCAGGATAAATTCCTGGATCTGTTCCTTGTGCTGGCACTGGCTGGAGCAGCCAAGGGATGCCTCCCGGCCGTTGAGCTCCTGGTTCAGGCGGGCTGCAAAATCCGAGGAGTTTTCAAAGCAGGGATCCAGGACCAGGTGGGTGCAGAACAGATCATCCCCGGACAGATACCTGTAAAGATATCTGCATACCGTGGTCTTGCCGGTGCCCACTTCGCCGCTGACAACGCAGAGCCCACGGCGCAGCCGGACAGCTACTTCCAGCTTCTGCAGGCAATGGGCGTGCTGATTGGCCGGATAGAACATGTCCGGGTCCGGGGTGTTGGCGAATGGCTCTCTGGCAAGCTGCAGGAGTTTATAGTAGTCCATATCTAAGGCCTTAAGAGTATTACATGATCTTTTTTTGATCGTTCCTACGCTCTTTATCTTCTTGATCGTTCCCACGCTCTTTATCTTCTTGGACGCGGAGCGTCCGGAGATTGTTCCCACGCAGAGCGTGGGAACAATAAGAAGAAAGAATATATTTCCGCCCTGGCGGGACAGAGCGTGGGAACAATAAAAGGCTCTTTTACAAGCTGTAATACCTTGAGTTAGTCCACTTTTCTATTACCTGCGCCAGGCTTGTCAGCGTCTCTGGGGTTCCAGAATGGTGGGGGTGATGAAAATGAGAAACTCCTCCATCTCCTGTTCCTGTTCCCGACTTTTAAACAACCAGCCCAGGCCCGGGAGGTCCCTCAGGCCCATGATTCCTCGCTCGGTGTCCGAAAGGGTCTCCTTGGAAAGCCCGGAGATGACAATGGTTTCTCCATCGCGGACCACGAGGTTGGTTTCAGTGTGTTTGGTCCGTATCACCGGCTGGCCACGGACATCGCGGGTAAAATCCACCTCGTCCTTGTTTACCCGGATGTCCATTTTCAGGTGATTGCCCTCCATGACGCTTGGAACCACCTCCAGCCGCAGAACTGCATCCTCGAATTCCACGGTGCGGCTTCCATCTTCATCAACGGTTTCATAAGGTACTCTCTGGCCGTGCTCGGTAAAGGCCATCTGGTTGTCCATGGTGGTGATGGAGGGGCTGGTCAGGATGTTTACTTCTCCATCCCTTTCCAGTGCCTGCAGGTGGGCGTAAAGTACGCTCCCCGGCAGACGGGCGGAGATTACAGAAAGATCCATGTCACCGGTATAGCCTGCTTCATCTCTTAAAAGATCTCCAAACCCCACCTCGTCCTCGAAAGATAATGGAGTAACGTATCTGCCGCTCCAGCGTACCCCGAGTTCCCGCGCGGTTCGCTGGGTGGCTTCGACTATGTTGGCTTCCATGAGGATCTGGGGCCTGGGACGGTCCAGGTGGTTGATAGCCTTGTGCACCCTTTCCATGTCATTCCTGGTGGCCTGAATCATGAGGGAGTTGGTCTCTTCGTCCACGACTATACTCCCGTGGGGTTCCCCGTCGCCATCCCGGCTAAGAAAACGGATGAGATTGTCCTGAAGTTTTTCCGGGTCTGCATAGTTGAGCTTGACTATCCGGTGCATCAAGGGGGCGGTGAGTTCGGCAGCCAGTTTTCTGCGGCCGATATCCTCCTTCAGGCCGGCCCGGTCCAGTTTATGCTGCAGGTCCTGCATGCTTTTGATGCGCAGTATTTCCCCTTCCCAGACGTAGCTGAGGCCCTGGGAGGCGATTATGCTTTTAAAGGCCTGGTCCCAGGGGACATCTCTGATATTGAGGTTGGCCGTACCTTCAACTGTTTCGCTGACAATGATATTCTGATCGGCTATTCTGGACAGGGCCCTAAGTATTGTGGCCACCGGAGCCTGCTGCATGTTCAGGGTGACCCTGTCCCGGGGCAGTTCATGGGCAGGCTCGGGTTCAATGTCTTCAAGGTCAATGTGTGATGGCTCAATATCCAGAGATTCTCTTTCTTCAACCTCGTGGGTGTGTCCCCGGGACTCTTCTGCCAGATCCCACCACTGGGTCATGAAAGGCTCTTCCTGATCCCTTGTGCCGGTACAGCCTGCAATGGCTGCTGCCAGGATGAACAGGATCAGCAGGGTGCAGACAGAGTACGTTCGGGAAGATGCAGCTGTCAGAGCGAAAACTTTTTTTTCATGTCTGGTTAAGATTATGTAAATGTGACGCATATAATATTTGTGAGTTGTAACTAAAATGTTTGTCTGATGCAAACGCAGTCCTATCTGTCTGCAGAATGCAAAGCGGTATTATATCCACCTGCTCCTGGCGGCCAGAGGATCAGTCTCCCTCATAGGGCACCGGCACCTGTTGCCCGGTTTCCAGGGATTCCAGCAGAACCTTTTCCGAGGTGATTTCCACTACTCTGGCCGGCTCATCTTTGAGTTCTTCTCCCCTGCTGTACTCGCGGGCATTGATGATGGCTATCTTTTGATCACCCATCTGTACATATCCGCTGTACCGCAAAGGGCCGAAGTCAGTTTCTTCCTGGACTGTTTCTTCTTCCAGGAGCTCTGCATCGGGAAATTCGTGAAAGATCTCCCCGGGCCAGTCCCGGGCGGCCGCCTGCAGTATTCTCTTTTGGGCCTCGGTTATGTCTGCTTCCTGCAGGTCCTGGCTCATGCTCTGGCTGAACTGCTGCGCTTCCTGGACCTCCTGTTCCGGATCTTTTTCTTCAACAGGGTCCGCAGGTGAATAAAACAGCTCAAAGGCACCGTATGCCAGGGCCAGGACCATCATTGTAACCAGTATTTTTTCTCTGATGCCCATATATTTTTTTAAGCTTACGCTTTGTATTTCCGGGCCGGTCTTTTACAAGCCGCATCCTTAAAGCCTGACCCAGAGGCTCAGTGAGTACCGGGGTAAGGATTCAGTGCCGTGGATTTCCAGGTCCTCAAGGCCTTCAAAGGCTTCAGTGCCTGCCAGCCGAAGCAGCAGTTCCCTGAAATTCTGCAGAGGACCCTGCATTTGACCGTTTACCAGCAAAAGTCCGGAGTCGTTGTCCAGGGACTGGGGAACCGGAGAAAATGAGATATTGTCCAGGCCAGAGTCTGCAGCCATTGCTCCCAGCCTGTCAGCTATAACGTCAATACTTGGAGCATCTGCAATGTCCCTGTGGTGATCTTTTACAGCGTCCGGGGGCTCCGGCTCTTCCCTGCGCTGCATTATCTCTGCATACAAAGGCTGAAAAACTTCCTGGCGCTTTATCTCCGCCTGGAGACGGGCCTTTTCCTGCTCCTGGGAGGTCAGATCTTCCCTGACAGGCATGACCCCCAGCACGATAAGCAGGCCCAGGACGGGAACGGTAAAGGCAATATAGCCCAGGGATCTTTTTGCAGCCGCTGAGGCCAGCCATTTCATTTCTAGATCCTCTCCGGATCAATATTTAGAACAAACCTGAATACTTCACCTTCCTCTTCCAGGGTGCCCCTGCTGCTTCTATGGATATGGGCACTTCTAAAGAGAGGGGAGTTTCTAAGGTCTACCAGGTAGCTGGTCATCCTGGTTTCAAAGTTGTCGCCCTCGCCGCGGATAAAGCCTTCAACTATGAGGTTCTGACGACGCTCATCTTCATCTGTCTGACTGTCCAGTTCCAGAATCATTTCCAGCAGCCTGAAATCATCCGGGGTTATGCGACCGATCTCTCCAATCAGGGCCACCGCCTGCAGCCTTTGGGCCCGGTTTATTACCGTATCCTTGAAGTCCTGGTGTTCTTCCACCAGATCCTGCAGCATATCCCGGGTCAGTCTGGGGCTGTATTCACTCAGCTGATCCTGCAGCGAGCGGGTTTCTTCCCTGGCCTGCTCCAGCTGATGACCCATCCATGCCCAGTAACCGGCTACCACGACAAAGGCCAGAGCGCAACCGGCGGCTACCAGATTTGTGTTGCGCATGGCGGCGGCTTCCCGCTCTTTGTCCATGGCGGTGTGCAGGAAGTTGACCGTGCCGGACCAGGGCATGGTCAGCCCCACAGTGGATACCAAAGACAGGCGCTCGTCCGGTTCCATTTCGGTAATGGTGTTTTCAACCTGGACATTGGGTGAAGAGGGCACATCCAGTATTTGAGCCGGAATATCCAGGTTCTGGCTGAAAAAGTCCGCAATACCCTGCAGAAAGGCAATTTTCCCGCAGATGAAGAGTTCTTCTGGAGCGGGATGGTCCATTACCTTGACCAGTTGGTCAATGGTTCTCTCGAGCTGCCTGGAAAGCCTTTCCAGGGCCGGGTAAATCAAGTCCAGGGCACTTGAGGGCGATTTGTCATCATCCTCTGAAGATTTGCGACCGTCATGCTGCAGCTGTTTAAGTATCTGCAGGGCCTTCTCCCTGCTGCCGCTGCTTTCCTCCAGAAGATTTGTTGAAGAGGAAACCTGCAGGTCTGAAAGATCATGGCCTTCCTGGTCCTGGCGGGAGTGCTCCATGTTGATGGAGTCCAGAAAACTGTCCTGGCCCATCCTTATAACCCGGCTGAACAGAACTGTTCCAGCACTGTAAAATTTTATACAGGAACTGTCTTCCCCAATATACAGTATAGCGTAGGGTTTATCCAGGTAATCATCACGTGCATGCTGGAAAAGATTGTCCAGGGAGGCAGCAGGCAGGGTAATGCCGCGCAGCCTGTAGCCTGTGTCGGTGATGAGCTGCCTGTACTTCTGGATGTCTTCGGCCGGGGCCAGGCATATTTCGGCCTGAATCTTGCGGACTCCGCCTTCATCCACTTCTCTGCCCAGACGGAAATTGAAAATATGCTGCTTGGGGTCAAAGTTTTTTTCTTTGCGGGCGGACCAGTACACCACGTTGGCCATGCCCTTTTTTACCCTGGGAACACGTATGCTCCAGATCTCCCCTCTGGATGCGGGCAGGGCGAACCATACTTCTGCTGTTTTCCGGGGATCCAGGTCCTGCAGCTGGTTTTGCAGGAAATCTTTAAACTCCGGGGTATCAACGGTCATGTCGGCGGGAATATCCACTGAGGAGGCATGAAGAAGCCTCCATCCGGAACGGGTCTGCTCGGAAAGGGCAAGGTGCAGGCTGTCTCTTAGAATCTCCAGTCCCATCACCTTTGTGGACCTGAAAGGCAGGACGCGGTTTCTCAAGCTTGTCCAGAGAGGTGATGCAGACCGTCTGGGAGCATGACCTTCTGTAACGGACTGAGAAGGACCCTTGCGGATGAGATTTAAGAGTTTTTCTGTGGAATCGATATCATTTCGGGTTGCCATTATGGAAATGATTCTCCACCCTTCATAATCATTTTACAGGTTTTAAAAGCCTCTTATGGACAACCAAATGAAGAACTTCAGAGCAGCTGTCAGAGGACTTCATCCGGCAACCCGGCTGCCCGCGTATGCTATGACTTTTAAATCCCGGGGGCCCGTGGCTTTCCGTCCCCGCCTTGCGGCGGGTTTGGCTGGATATGTATTTTTTGCAGTGCTGGTGAGTATGAATGGCTGAACATCAAATGGACATTTATAAATGCTGCTCTGCCTGGACAAGAATAAAGTTCAACACCCCTTCAAGGTGCTTAACCTTCCGGAAAGTGCTTGTCAAACCTTAATATCCGGGAAGACGCTGATTTTACCCCGGTGTACTGGCAGAAGGTACACATGGCAGGCAGAGTGGAATGATTTACGCTGGTTTAAATCATTTTTGACAGCTCTAAATTGTTTATCAGAAAAAATAGGTGAGGAACTTCCCCAGGCCTATTACGGCATTTCCTGAATGGCTGCATCTATTTACGTTTTTTGCGGCAGGTATGAGGGAGTGGAAGCGTTTTTGTTGACAATGCATTTATGAAATGCTTGTATAGCAAAACATAAAGGCACCCAGAAAAGGAGAAATAGATGAGCCAGCCAGCTTCTGTTATTGACCTTTACGACAGCCTCCTGGCCGCTGAAGACGAGAGGGCCAGGGCCAGAATTATAGCCGGGGCCTTTGAGCGCCTTGAAGACCGTTACCCCGAGCTCAAGGATCTGGCTACAGCCAGCGGAGTGCGTGAAAGCGAACTGCGCCTGCAAAAAGAGATAGAGCAGATCCGGGCGGAGATGAAGATAGAGATAGAAAGGCTGCGCACTGAGTTAAAGACGGATATCGCTGCCGGCAATCAAAAGGTTCTGCGCTGGGTGACGGGACTGATGTTTGCCCAGCTGGTGACCATAATTGCCATTATTCTGGGTAGCGGATTTTTATAATGCTGCCTGGCATACAACCACCCTGAAGACATTTTTGTCACATCTTTGAAGGCTCTGGCTGGTCTTCCTGGCCGGACGCATCGTTACCGTGGATCATATATCTGTTCCCGCCCCGGGTTTTGGCCATGTACATGGCCTTGTCCGCCCTGTGCATGATTTCTGCTGAAGTCAGGTCCGGATCGTCAAAC
>PWGE01000209.1 GCA_003554345.1 Candidatus Sumerlaeota bacterium
ACCACCGCTTAGACAATCAACAAAAGGAGTAAACCGCATGACAGCGTGGCATTACTGTATTATTACCGTAATTTGTGTTTGAGGCGGTGCGAACGCGATTAAACCCCAGAAGTAGTGCTAGCTAGCATACCACATTATCCGTGAGATTTTTTACGAACCGCGTACAACTAACATCTGTACTCGAGGTGACCACCAATGGTACTGCGACCAACACCAAGTACCTGGACACAAGGCCTCAACATGCCCTCTCGCCTGTTCAGTGACCGTAGTGGCGACGACTACGAACTGTACGAGGAGGACGACGAGTTCGTCCTCACAGTCGATATGCCGGGCTTCGAGACCGAAGACATCAGCGTCACGTGGGACGATGGTGTCCTGAACGTCGCCGCCGAACACGTCGACGAGGACCGTGGCCAGAAAAAGACCTACCACCGCCGGTTCCGGTTCCCCAAAACCGTCGCCGACGAGGAAATCGGCGCGGAGTACCGAAACGGTGTCCTCGAAATCACGCTGCCGATCGCGGATGTAACCACCCGCGGCGAGGAGATCCCGGTGGAGGGCTAACGGCCGCCACCCCGATCACCGATCGTGATCATCGTATCGCCACCCGTCAGTCCCCGGTGAACTATCACCGTGCCGACGCGTGACCTCCACCGTCGCGCCGACGGCCATTTTTTCGGAGTCACGCGTCGATGAGTCACGACAATCCCAGCCATGCGACTCCGCGTAAAACCCCTCAAACGGAAAGACGCAGGCAGCGGTCTCGCCTCGATCGATCGCGCGACGATGGCCGAACTCAGCGTCGAAAGCGGTGAGTTCGTTGCGATCGAGGGCCGTGAGGGCCGGGTCATCGCACGCGTCTGGCCCGGCCGCTCCGAAGATAGAGGACGGAGAATCGTCCGCATCGACGGCCAGCTCCGGCAGGCCGCTGGAGTACGGATCGACGACACCGTCGATGTCGAACCGGCCGACGTCGAACCGGCCCAGCGCGTCCGGGTTGCACTTCCCGAAAACGTTCGCCTCCAGGGCGACATCGGCTCCTACCTCGGAGAGAAGCTCTCCGAGCGCGCCGTCTCCCCCGGCGACCAGCTCTCGCTGTCGCTTGGCTTCGGGCTCCTGTCGACCCGATCGAGTCGCCGACTTCCGATTACCATCGTCGACGCCGAGCCAGGCGGGACGGTCGTCATCGGCAGCGAAACCGAGGTCGAAGTCGTCGATCGCAGTCGCGACGAGCTTGCAATCGAAGCCGAGGGACCGATCGGTGCCGAGGAGACACCGACCCCGGAGACACCTGACGTCACCTACGAGGACGTCGGCGGCCTGGACGATGAACTCGAACAGGTCCGAGAGATGATCGAGTTGCCGATGCGCCACCCGGAGCTGTTCCGGACGCTAGGTATCGAGCCGCCCAAAGGCGTCCTCCTGTACGGCCCGCCGGGAACCGGAAAGACGCTCATCGCACGGGCGGTCGCAAGCGAGATCGACGCCAACTTCCAGATGATCTCCGGGCCGGAGATCATGTCGAAATACTACGGCGAGAGCGAAGAACAGCTCCGCGAAGTGTTCGAGGAGGCCGCAGAGAACGAGCCCGCGATCGTCTTCATCGACGAACTCGACTCGATCGCGCCCAAACGCGAGGACGTCACCGGCGACACCGAGCGCCGCATCGTCGCCCAGCTCCTCTCGCTGATGGATGGGCTCGAACAGCGCGGCGAGATCACGGTCATCGGGACGACGAACCGTGTCGACGCGATCGATCCCGCACTCCGCCGACCCGGCCGGTTCGATCGGGAGATCGAGATCGGCGTCCCGGATGCCGACGGGCGTGAGGAGGTTCTCCAGATTCACACCCGTGGGATGCCCCTCGCGGAAGATGTCGATCTCGAACGCTACGCCGAGAACACCCATGGTTTCGTCGGCGCAGACATAGAAAACCTCGCTAAGGAGGCTGCAATGACCGCAATGCGTCGACTCCGTCCTGAGCTGGACCTCGACGAAGACGAAATCGACGCGGACGTCTTAGACGAGATTGCGGTTACCACTGACGACTTCAAATCCGCACTGCGGGGGATCGAACCCTCCGCTATGCGTGAGGTTTTCGTCGAGGTTCCCGACATAACCTGGACCGACGTCGGCGGTCTCGAGGAGGCAAAGGGCCGCCTCCGTGAAACCGTCCAGTGGCCGATGGAACACGCCGACGCCTACGATCGAGTCGGGCTCGAACCAGCCAAAGGGGTCCTCCTTTATGGCCCGCCAGGCACCGGGAAGACCCTGCTCGCGAAGGCAGTCGCCAACGAGTCCCAGTCGAATTTCATCTCGGTCAAAGGCCCCGAGCTGTTCGACAAGTACGTCGGCGAGAGCGAGAAGGGGGTCCGCGATATCTTCGAGAAGGCCCGCGCGAACGCGCCGACGATCGTCTTCTTCGACGAAATCGACGCCCTCGCGAGCGAACGCGGCAGCGGCGTGGGCGACTCCAACGTCGGCGAACGGGTCGTCTCCCAGCTACTGACCGAGCTCGACGGCCTCGAAGAACTCGAAGACGTGGTCGTCATCGCAGCCTCGAACCGCCCCGAGCTGATCGACGACGCCCTCTTGCGCCCCGGTCGACTCGATCGCCACGTCGAGGTGAGCGATCCCGACGAGGACGCCCGCCGCGAGATCTTCGAAATCCACAGTCGCGATCGGCCGCTGGCCGACGACGTCGATCTGGACGCCCTCGCCGACGACACCGAGGGCTACACCGGTGCGGACGTCGAGGCAGTCTGTCGCGAGGCGGCGACGATCGCGGTCAGCGAGCACGTCCACGCCGGTGAGGAAAGCGACGCGGAGTCGATCGAACTTACTGCTGAGCACTTCGAGGAGGCGATCGAGGAGGTATCACCGGAGGGGGCCAGCGAGTTCGAGGCAGAAGAGATGGCGTTTGGCGACATCCCTGAAGGGGGCGAGGCGTAGCTCCGATCGTCGGCTGTTTCGAGCGTCGACAGAGGCGCGTCTGCGATCGGTCGGTCCAGCTTGTCGACTAGCGGCAGGTTGGGATCGCCGAACGGTCTGATGACGAGAAAGCATTTACTGATGTCTCGCCATCGACACGATATGCACCGCCGCCACCTCTTCGCCGGGATGACGCTCCTGGTGTCTACTGCGGGCTGTCTCGGCGACAGCGATCGCGACCCTGCTGTAACGCAGCTCTCGACAACCGAGACGGATCCGCCGCTTTTCATGTTCGAGCAACCACTTGGCGTCGAAAATGCGACGAACGCAGAGGCGACGGATATCATTCAGATTGGCGACACCGACGACTCCCACTGGGTCGTCGCGATGGCCAACGCTGAGGAGCCGATCGAAACTGCCGTTTCCGTCACCGGTCCCGACGATGCCGACGAACCGATCGTCGAGACGACGGTTGAACTGTCCCGATCGGCCTACGTCGCGCTCTCGCTGCGAGAGCCTGGCGCGTATTCGATCGCCTTCGAGTGGACGGCCGGGAGAGAGACGGTTTCGATCGAGAGCTCGAAGATCGACTGCAACGACTCGAACGACTCCGTGTTGATCGGGGCCGATGGCGAGATTGAACGGACTAGTAGAGCCTCCAGTTAATTCGTACCCAGTTGGGCATCCTATCGAAGATAGGCCTGCGCAGCGGTGTCAAAGCAAGATTCAGGTGACCCAGTGAACGAGCCGTCGAGCGTAATCGACGGCTCGTATCGCTCGTCACTATACTTGTAGAACGCAAATACCCACGAGTCCGGATCGCCGGTCCAGGTTAATCGGCACAATTTCGTTGGAGTCTGTCGAATACGTTCTTTCTCTTCCTCGCTCGCATCGGGCATCACCCAGGGATTGCTCTCGAACGCATCGATGTATGCGTATTCACCACGGAAGCGAACCTGCACACGCGCGCACCGCTCGTTCCACGCGGTGCGCGCGTGTTTCTCAAGCCGATCTTGGAGAGGGCGACAAACGGACTCAGGAATCGAAGCCATACGGCCTAGACGACTCCAGAGAGATTTACGCTGTCGCTGGGAGATCTTCCAGCAACTGAGCCAGTTGCTCACTCGTGTAGGTCCAGTCGATCGGTGCTGGAGCACGATTCCATCGATCTTCGAAGCCCGCGAGACGATCACGAAGTGTACTCACCGACGCAAAGCTCTCGCCGGCGAGAGCTTTGCGGCTCAGCACCGAGAAATACAGTTCGATCTGATTCAGCCACGATGCCCCGGTTGGAAGATGCAACCCTTCGACGTTGCTGTACTGCTGTTTCAGCCACCATGTGAACGTATTCGGATGATGGGCACTCCCGTTATCGGTGATCCAGAACACGCGATCTGCCGCTCGGCAGATCGGGTGTGCCATCACCGTCTCGACGAGGGTTTCAAAATTCGCCCGCGTATTTCGATCAACACACTGACCCACAATTTCTCCAGTTCCAACGATTAGAGCCGCTTGATAGGAACAGGTGCCGTGGCGTTCGTACTGGTGTTCGACGTGATTGATTGTGTGCGGTCCCGGCGGCGTCCGTCGTCGGGACCGCGCTTGAATGCCTGTCTTCTCGTCGGCACAAATGACGATGTCACGCTCGGTGAGGTCCTCACCGCTCCACAACCCGTTGTATAAATCCAACACAGGAGCGGCTTTCTGTTCGAAGTGTGGATCTCTCGGAGTCACCCAGGAGGTGTAGGTCCACGGTCGGATCGCCGCCTGCGCGAGCCAGGCGGCGATCGTGGACTGTGATGGGCACGGATCAAGCTCCCGTGAGGCCTCCGCATGGATGTCACTGGAACTCAGCCGCGAAAGCGGAAGCTGTCGTGTGGAAGGAAGTTCGCAGGCAAGGGCGGTGATAACTGCTCGGTCAGTGTCACCGTAAGTGGGAGGACAGCCGGGCCGGGGCTCATCGATGAGCCCGGCCCGGCATTCCTTGGCGAAGCGTCCGCGCCATTTACGGACGGTTTTCCGTGTACACTGGAGCTTTTGTGCGATTTCAGAGTTATTGAGACCAGCGGCAGCGAGGAGGACGATCCGTGCGCGGAACACTTCTCGTTGAGGGCTGGTCGCTTTGCGTGTGACCGCTTCAAGATCGGCTCGATCTTGAGCGGTCAACGTGATTGTAACTGGATTGGGGCCTGGAGACACGTTCTTCCTCGGTCGGATCTATTCACTCTACGTCATCTGAGGAGATAACGACTCCAGGCTAACCGGGTACGAACTTCCTGGATGGTCCACTAGTGCTCTGTCAACCATAGATTGTTATGTGATGCTGTGTTATGGAGGTTATGGTCAGCAAGGAGTACACGGTAAACCTCTCAGAAGATGAACGAGCCGAACTCGAATCGTTCGTCTCTCACGGAAAACGTAGTGCTCAGGCCATCACGAGGGCTCGAATCCTTCTTCGGGCAGATGAGGGCGTCAGCGATCCTGACATCGCTGACGCACTCGACTGTAGCTCAATGACAGCCCATCGAATCAGAAAACGCTACTGCGAGGACGGGATTGCGGCGATTCATCGCCGCGATCCCGATCGTGAGTATGAGCGCAAACTTACTGGCGAAGACGAAGCCCACCTGATCGCACTCAGCTGTAGCGATCCTCCTAATGGCCGCCACCGCTGGACGCTTCGGCTTCTCGCCGACGAACTCGTTGCTCTTGAGGAAACCGACGTTGAGTCGGTTTCCCACGAAACAATCCGCCAAACGCTCAAAAAAACGAATTGCAGCCTCACCGGTCCAAACAATGGGTGATTCCGCCCGACCAAAGCACCGAGTTCGTCTACCACATGGAAGATGTTCTTTCACTCTACCGAGAACCGTACGATTCGTCCCAGCCAGTCGTCTGTTTTGACGAACACCCGTATCAGTTGGTTTCACACGTGCGCGACCCGCGCCCGGCGGAGCCGGGCACGGTCGCGCGTGAAGACTACCACTACAGACAGGAGGAGACGAAAAACCTCTTTCTGGCTTCTGAACCGTTGACTGGGTGGCGAACTGTCACCCTCAAAGATCGGCGGACGACAGAGGATTGGGTCACGTTCATGAAGTCCATCGTCGATGAGCACTACCCGGATGCGGACTGCATCCGGGTGGTGCTCGACAATCTTAACACCCACAAACCGGCAGCATTCTACGAGTACTTCGATCCCAAAGAGGCCCGCCGGTTGTTGGATCAACTTGAGTTCCACTTTACGCCAGTTCATGGGAGCTGGCTGAACATGGCGGAAATCGAGTTCAACCGCCTCCAACAACAGTGTCTTGACCGACGCATTCCTGATGCGGCAACGCTCCGTCAGGAGGTTGCCGCATGGGAACAGTCACTGAACGCCGCAGACACAGAGATCGAGTGGCGTTTCACCTCCGAAGACGCACGAATCAAGCTCCGTCGTCTATACCCTACAATTGAGGATTGACAGAGCACTAGAGCAGCAGATAGAGAACATCAACACACAAATCTCCGAACGAATA
>PWGE01000296.1 GCA_003554345.1 Candidatus Sumerlaeota bacterium
ACATCAGGGGAGTAATGCCGAGTTCATCAGGTTCATATTCATCAAAAATTTTCTGGGCGTCGTAGGTTCCATAATAATTGCCTACACCGGCATGATCACGTCCCACTATAAAGTGTGAGCAGCCGAAATTTTTGCGAACAATGGCATGCATGATTGCTTCCCGGGGACCAGCATATCGCATGGCGGCTTCGTAGACTCCTAAAACCACCCTGTTTTCAGGAAAATAATTGTTCAGTAAAATCCTGTAACATTCCATCCTTACCCGGGCAGGAATGTCTCCTTTTTTTGTCTCCCCAATCAGGGGATTAAGGAAGAGACCATCAGTTATTTCCATAGCGGTCTTGATAATATATTCATGGGCACGGTGAATGGGATTGCGGGTTTGAAAACCCACCACTTTTTTCCACCCCTTTTGTAAGAATATGTCCCGTGTTTGAGAAGGTGTAAGACGATAAGAAGAAAAAGAGGAAGAGGTTTCCTGGCCAAAATAGGTGATGGAACCTCCAACAAGGTAGGACTTCTTCTGTTGTAAATAGGCAACACCGGGGTGGTCGGAGTCTTTCGTCCGGTATACTAATTCTGCTTCTTTTTCTTTGTTGTTAGAGTAAATATCTTCTACCTGGATCATTCCTGCCATTTTCCCCTCGTAATAAAGTGTTCCCCATTTATCATGTTCAAAAAGCAGAGCTTTTTCTGGATCAATGTCGAGGGTAATAGGAATACTCCAGGGAATACCATTGGCTAATCGCTTCTTTTTTAATACGTTCTCATAATCAATCCGGGACATGAATCCTGAAAGTGGACTGTAAGCTCCTATGCCTATCATTTTCAGGTCCGAATATTGTCTGGCGTCCAGGTGAATGGGGATAAAAGAAGCGGCTTTTTTGCGTAGATCTTCAATACTTTCAGTATCTGCAATAGAAGTTTTTAACGTACCTCCATGCGGAGGGATGAGTTGTGTTTTATGGTTGTTTGTAATATTCATGGTGACCTCTTCCTTTTGAGTTTTATGCATTATCGTTGATGAAGACCACATTCTTTGGTCTCAGGATTTTCCCACCACCAACGTCCGGCACGGATATCCTCTCCTTCTTTTACCGGACGGGTGCAGGGAAGACACCCTAATGAGGGATATCCTTTGTCGTGCAGGGCATTGTAAGGTACATTATGTTCTCGGACATAGTTCCATATTTCCGTGTCACTCCATTCTAAAAGAGGGTTGATTTTGTAAATGTGATTGTTCTGTTCGTCAATTTCCACTTTCTGAAGATTCTGGCGGGTTATGGATTGTGATTTTCTCAAACCGCAAATCCAACCGGATAAATCCTTCATGGCACGTTGAAGAGGATGAATTTTTCGAACGGCACAGCACAACTTTCTTAATTCAACACTTCGATAAAACAGGTTCGGTCCGTGCTCATTAACCATTTTTTCCACTTCACCGGTGTGTGGATAAAAAAAGTGTACCTGCACCTTATACTGTTCCCTGACTTTTTCTATGACGTCATAGGTCTCCTGGGGAAGCCTTCCGGTGTCCAGTGTAAAGATGTAAGGTGAAGGGTTTATGGTAGTCCATAAGTCGATTAAAATAATGTCTTCTACACTAAAACTGCAGGAAAGACCCACTTTTCCCTTAATGTTCTCCTCTGCCCACTGTAATAAATCAAGGGCTTTGTAGTTGGTGAAATCAGGTAAATTACTCATCTTTTCCTCCTTGTTATTTATTTGGGTTTAAATTTATTTCTTTAAATCTGGAAGGAATAATAACCATCCTGAGCCTTCTTTTTTTCTACCAGGTCTGCCATTGTGATATTGTCTATGATAGAAGAAATGGCCTCTTCTATCTCTTTCCACACGGAGCTGAAGACGGTTTTATTTTTTCGGAACTTTTCCGGAGTTTCTATTATTGGACCTGAAAGAATTCTCAGTGTTTTTCCCAGGGTGATGTTATGGGGGCTTTTTGCCAGCTTATATCCTCCTTTTTGACCGCGACTGCTCTCAACTAATCCCGCCTTCTTGAGCTGGTTGAGTATCTGTACCAGATACTTCAAGGGGATATTCTGACGTGCGGATATTTCTTCAACATGAATAGCCTTTCCCGTCGGATATTGAATAGCCAGTTCTAATAGAGCCAGGCAAGCGTAATGGGTTTTTGCTGTTAATTTCATGAGAGCCTCTTTTTTAACATGATTAGTTTAGTCAAGATAAATCTTACCAGCTATAGATTACTTGTCAAGTCAAGTTTCTGTTTTCTTATAAAAGAAGGTTAAAAAAGGAAAAAAAATAGAAAGATGAGTAAAATGAGGAGAAGTTATCAGTTTTTATGAAGCAAAGTTTTCATTGAAAGCAGGTTTTTGGGACAGTTTGCAACGCAAACAGAACATTTGATACATTCCTCATCTTTAAATTGCTTTTCATGCCAGTTTTTGTAGGGTTGCAACTGCATTGGACATACCGCGGCACACTTCCCGCAGTGCGGACAGTCTTCTTCACTGATAATGGTTACATATTTTTCAGTTTTAGATTGTAGATGCAGTGCTTTTCCCATCCTGTTCATGATCTGTTGCATTGTTCCCATCGGACAAAAAGTGCACCAGGTTCGGGGATTGATAATCAGGGCTAAAAAAGACCCTACAATGGTAGGCCAGACAAGATACTGGTTGACAAAAATACTGCCCAGTTGGGGTAGAAACTCAATCTCTTCCCGATGACCTAAAACGAATATTAAACGGTAAATAAACATCGTCATGAAAAAAATAAAGAAAAGCCATTTTAAAATGGGAGACTGAAAGAAGGCGGGGATTTTTTTAAACCGGGAAGGTTTCTGGTAAAACCGGTCAAACAAGCTGCCGTGAGGACAGAGGTTTCCACACCAGTACTGACCTTTGAAAATACCAAACATCATCAGGGCAAGCATAATGCCAATGACAGCCAGACCCAGGAGGGGAAAAAATAAGCCGCCTACAGATATAATGGGAACCAGTACCCAGGAAGTTTTTTTTATGATAGTAAAAGTGCGGCTGGTTTTTATGTGTTTCGTTTCCCTGTTCAACTTGCTTTCCTTTTAAATATTTATTATTCCTCTTGGTCGATGACTGCAACAAACCTGGAAAGTACTGAAAATCCTAACCACTGTCCTATGGATACTTCTATCTCTGGATGGATATGAACTCTCAGCTTCTTATTCCCTTCTGAGGAAAAAACCTTAATAATGGCATCAATAGTATCACCTTTATAGAAATATGAAAGAAGTATTCCTCTGATAATACCATTGGGGTCAAGTTCAAGACTTTCGGGTCTGACTGATATTAAAACATTTTCTCCCGGTTTTTTGCCGTGTGTATGATCACAGGGAAAATTCCCAATAGAAGTATTCACAGATTTGCCGCCTGCTTTTATAGTTCCCTGTAGAATATTACTGTGACCTACAAAAGAAGCAACAAATAGGTTGGCAGGGTTCTGATAAATATCACGGGGTGTTCCGCTCTGAATGATTTCTCCACTGTTCATGACAATGATTCTATCGGAAAGGGAGAGGGCTTCTTTTTGATCATGGGTGACAAAAATCGCCGTGGTAGAAGTATGTTTTATTATCTGGCGTATTTCCCAGCGCATCTTTTCTCGAAGACTCATATCAAGATTGCTGAAAGGTTCGTCAAAAAGGATAAGTTTTGGGTCGACTGCCAATGTTCGAGCCAGTGCGACTCTTTGCTGTTGACCCCCGGAGAGCTGGGCGGGATATTTATGAGCTACGCCTGTTAAGCCCACAAGTTCTAATTGCTGCTTGACGACATTTTTCGAGTCTTTACTTAAAGCAAACTCAATATTCTGAGCAACGGTAAGATGAGGAAACAAAGCATAATCTTGAAAAACCATACCGATGCCTCTTTTTTCTGGTGGGATAAACACTTTATTATTAAAAAGAACTTTACGGTCAAAGGCTATAAAGCCTTTCTCAGGGATTTCCAGACCGGCAATAGCCCGCAAAATGGTTGTCTTTCCACAACCGCTTGGTCCGAGTAAGGTGAGTATCTGCCCTTTGTTCAGTGTAAAACAGGCGTTTTTTACTGCTGGCGTTTGCTGTGGGGAATAGATTTTTGTTAAGTTGGTGATTGTTAGAAGAGGAATGGTCATAATTATACACCCTGTCTTAAAAAAAGTTCTCGTCTCTCTTATCTTGATAATACATTACTCCCAGCGATAAAGAAGAAAGTATCATCAAAAGGAGAGAAGGAAAAGCAGCTCGCACGTAAAAGGCTTCAGTTGTGGCGTTCCAGATTTCGGTAGTCAGGGTTCTAAAACCGATAGGAGCAAGGAGAAGAGTAGCAGGGAGTTCTTTCATGGCGGTTAAAAAGACCAGCGCTGATCCAGCCACGATTCCCGGTTTGATAAGAGGAAGTGTTAATCGGAATAAAACTTTCTGTCTTGAACAACCGAGAGTGAAAGCAGATTGTTCGATATGAGGATTTACATGGAGTAAAGAACTGCGAAGGCAACCTAACATCTGTGGAAAAAAAAGAATTATATAAGCGAAAATAAGCAGAGGTAGTGTCTGATAAAAATGGGGTAAATAGTTGGCCCCAAAAAATACCAGCGAAAGGGCAATAACAATACCGGGGAGAGCAAATGTGATGTAACTTGTTTTTTCTATTAATTTACTGCTCATGGTCTGGTAACGTGAAGTAAAAAAAGCAGTAGGAATGGTGATGGGAATAATTAAAAGGGCCGTATAAAGAGAAACAAAAAATGAGTTTAAAACAGCCTTCCATCTGATTATAAGTGGTTCTCCTTGCAGGAGGCCTCTTATAATCCAGTATGAGCAGACGCTAAAAGGTAACACTACTGAAAATAAAACAATAATTGAGCAGAAAAGAAAAGCAGGAACCTTCCATTTACCAAGGGGTATGGTATCAGCAACTCTTTCAGAACAACTTCCGGTGTTAAAATATCGAGCTTTTTTGCGAGTCCATATTTCCAGTGAAATAATGATGGTAGTTATAAATACCAGTAATAAAGAGAGGATAGCGGCATAACTTCGGTTAAAAGATCCTTGATATTCAAGATAGATTGCCCGTGTAAAAGTGTTGAATTGCAAAAGAGAAACAGCAGCAAAGTCACTGAAGGTATAAAGGGTGACCAGCAAAGCTCCTGCCGAAATAGAGGGGCGAAGCCGGGGCAACGTAATTTTTTTAAATACCTGCCATCTGCTTTTTCCCAGGATTAATGCCGCTTCTTCCTGGGAATGCCCCATTTTTTGAAGAGTTCCACGCACAGAAAGGAGGATATAAGGATAACACAATAAGGACAGAACCAGCCAGGCACCGGTAAAGCCGTAAATATTGGGAAATTTCTGGAGATGAAAGATGTTTTGCAAAAAGGAGTGGACGATTCCTCCCTGTCCTAAGGCACTGATAAAGGTGAAACCTCCAATAAGACTGGGAATCGATAAGGGAAGCATGGTGAGAACTGTCCAGAAACGACGCCAGGGAAGATCGGTTTTTACGGTGAGCCAGGCTAAAGGTAAAGCAATCATGGTAGCAGAAAAAGTTACTGCTAAAGCGAGTAAAAGAGTGTTTAGCAATATTTTCAGGGTGTTTTCCTGGAAAATAAAGGAGGGAATATGAATATCGGGCTCATAGGCTCTGAGAAACAGGTAAAGTACCGGTAAGAAAAGAACAAAGGTTACTGTTGAAGAGAGGATAAATAAGGTGGGAGATTTTCTAAAAAAAAGTCGAAAACGCTTATAAGGATATAACATACTTTCTTCTCTCTTCGCTGAAATCACAGGGCTCCGGTTTCTCTGAGAAGTTCGAGAGTCCCTTCAAGGTCTTCCAGGTAAGTTAAGTCAATCTCGGGAGTCTTTATTTTTGAAAGAGGAAGAAGATGAGGAGAATCCACCTCTATATCAGGAGTTACCGGGTATTCTTTATTATTCTGCACAAAATAATTTTGAATTTCAGAACTGAGAAGATAATTGAGAAAATTTTCTGCTTTTTCTCTGTTATCTGTGACGTCTAAAATGCCTGTTCCTGCTATATTTATCATAGAGCCGGCATCTGCTGTTGTGTGATGATTCCTGACAGGAAAATCTTCCCCCTTTTCTGCCAGGAAACGAAAAAGGTAATAATGATTAACAAATCCTGCCTCAATTTCACCTCTTCCCACGGCTTCTACAATAGTGGTATTATTTTTGTAAGTACGTGGATCATTGTTAAGAATGCCTTCGACCCATTCTCTTGCTTTCTCCTCTCCTTCCAGCACTCTGAAAGCGGATATAAATGCCTGGAAAGACCCGTTGGTGGGAGCCCATCCCAGTCTCCCTTTCCATTGGGGATCGGTAAAACCCCAGATGGAATTGGGTAGGTCATCCTGTTCTACCATATTGGTATTGAAAGCTATTACCCGGGCTCTTCCTGAAATGCCTATCCAGAGATCGTCAGGTGATTGAAAACGTAAATCCACATCTTCT